>JADGCO010000012.1:44753-63015 GCA_015228935.1 Magnetococcales bacterium
AGCCACTGGCATCATGCCCGGCATGATCGGTTTTTTGCCCACCGGCATCGTGTCCGGCATGTCCGGCATCATGTTCTCCACCGGTGCCATGGTGCATGGCAGGCTGGCTCTTGAGTTGATCGGCCATTTTTTCCAGGTATCCGGGCGGCAATCCGGGGATGATGAATTTCTGGAAGACATACTCCGCAATATTGGCAATTTCCTGTTGTTTCAGGACTGATTTCCATGCAGGCATCTCCGTGCCGTTCACCCCGTCGGAGATGATGAAAAACAGGTGTTCCCGGCTGAATTTATGTTGGGCAGCCGGATGACGGAAATTGCGCGGTTTGGGATTGATGAAATCGGAACGCGGACCACGACCATCGCCATCCTTGCCGTGGCAGAGGTAACAGTTGTCGTCGTAGAAACGCTGTCCGGCCTGAATATCGCCCTGGAGTCCGTGCGGCATGGGTTTGATGATGTCGGTGATGTTCCAATGCGCTGCATGGTCGTGTTGTTTGGCGGCAGCGATTGCCGCAGGTGATGGTTCGGCAGCCTTGGCGTGTTCCTGATGAGCGGCATGATCCTCGGTCTTGGGAGACGATGATGCGGTGGCGGCCACATTTTTTTCGGTCATGAAAGCACCCCGGATATAATCCACGAGATGCTCGATCTCCTCACGTTTGAAACGGTCTTTCCAGGCTGGCATCGCTGTATCGGGGCGTCCGTAGGTTACGGAAAACAGCATGCGCTCCCGGGTCAGATCCTTGCGGGCCAATTCGGTGGTGAAATCCCGTGGTGGTGGGGAGAGGCCATTGCGTGCCCAACGGGCCGTGTCCCCCTTGTCACCATGACAGACCGAACAATTTTCGGCATAAAGACGCCGCCCCGGCGAGGCATCCTCGCGCCGGGAAGAGAGCATGAAGGTGTCCTGGATATACCCGACCAGGGCCTCGATCTGCTCCCGCGAAAAACGGGCACTCCAGCCCGGCATGGCGGTGCCTGACTTGCCGTTTTCAACGGCTTTGATCATGCGTTCCCGGGTCAGGCGCGTGATGGCTTCGGGATCGGAAAAATTGGCTGGGGGAGGGGTCATGCTCTGGGCCAGAGTGGATTGACCGTTGCCGTTTTTGCCATGGCAGACAGCACAGGCTTTGGCGTAAGCCTTGGCCGGATCGAATCCCGCACTCTCAGCCGCCAGAGCTGTTTGTCCCGTGACCAGGAACAACATGATCGTGATCGCCAGGATCAGGCTTGAACCCACTCCCATGCCCATACCTGTGCCCATGAACCGGTGTTTTCCCGTACCATCAACAAGAAAACGCTCCCTGTTCCTGGCCGGGGAGATGGCGGTAAGATCCTGTTTTGTGAGCAGCAGTCTCATGTGTCGAAATTCCCTCAGTGAAAGGGTAGCATTTCCATGAACATCGTACATGGCAGGCCACGCACGTCATGCATGGCACCATGGGCAAATCATACATGGAAGGTACGGCAGCCATGGCCACGGTCGTACCATCTCAGATTGCATTGCTCAGGATGCCATGCTCCCATCTTCCTGTCACCTGCCTGTCACAATACCCCTACAGAAAAAAAGCCTATTTTATACTGAACGGCCCAGCCG
Organism: Magnetococcales bacterium; assembly: GCA_015228935.1. NCBI lineage: Bacteria > Pseudomonadati > Pseudomonadota > Magnetococcia > Magnetococcales > Magnetococcales bacterium. Next base: position 46,354 of record JADGCO010000012.1, read on the forward strand.
GAGAGAGGACGGCAAAAATTATTGAGAATTCCAGACGTATCGGGGAACCGGAGAGATGAGAGAAAGATCCAATGAAATGTCAGATACTTCATAGGACCATTTCCGGCAATGTGATATGCGGAAAAAGAGTGGTGGGGAAGGGAGCAGGTCTTGTCTCTGGAGGGGGAAGTTGAGCGATTTTTGTTTGATGCTGAAAAAAATCTGCTATCCTGAACAGAGGGTTGCTTCAAACAATCATTTATTCTGGGACAGGTTGGATTTGAGCCATGCACCTGAGAAAGTGTCGTTCCATGAGAAGGTTTCGCTGGTTTCCCGGCATGTTGTGGGCAGGGGTGGGTGCCTCTTTGTTGTTGACACCTCTGGTGGCGGTTGGAGCGGTTGCTCCCCCCGTGGAAACGCTCTCTCCGGAAAAAATCAACGAATACAAGACAGCCGCCGGTCGTGGCGATGCCAGGGCACAGGCATCCCTGGGCATGATTCATCTGCTGGGGCGGGGCGTTCCGGAAAATCTGCCGGAGGCCATGAAATGGCTGAAAATGGCTGCCGAACAAGGTGATGCCATGGCCCAAAACCTGTTGGGAGAGATGTATTTTCGCGGCCAGGGCATCAAGAAGCCCGACGACAAGGAAGCGTTCAAGTGGTATCAAAAAGCGGCTGACCAGGGCAATGTCGATGCCCAGGTCAATCTGGGACTCATGTATTTCATGGGAGTCAGCGTCAACGCTGACGAAAAAAAAGCTGCGGAACTGTTCAAGCAGGCCGCCGATAAAGGCAATGCCATTGCCCAGCGGCATATGGGATACCTCTACTCCAAAGGCGAAGGGGTTCCCATTGACCGCAAGGAGGCGCAAAAATGGTATCAGATGGCCCAGGCTGGAGGTATCGGCACGGGTTCAATGCCGCAAGCCGCCGGCGGGGCTGGTTCCGCATCGACAGCCGCAGGCACTCAGGCTGCACCATCGGGAACCACGGGAACACCAGGAACTCCGGGAGCAGCCGGGACTCCGGGAGCAGCCGGGACTCCGGGAGCAGCCGGGACTCCGGGGACTCCGGGAGCAGCAGCCACTCCAGCTCTCCCCAAATGGCAGGGGGCTGGGGCCGATGATGCCACAAACGGTGAAAAAGCTGCCAATGCCGGCGACAATGAAGGTGCCCTGGCCCATTTTGTCACAGCAGCCACCAAATCCCCCGATGATGAAGAAATCCTGCGCAACGCCGCTCAACTCAGCATGAATCTGGGAAAAAATTCCCAGGCCATGGATTATTTCAAGCGTGCCGTTGCCCAGGCAGTCAAGGCCAGGAAATTTGACCGGATTGCGGAATACAACAGTCGTGTGCGTGAGCTGGTCTACCTGAAACCGGAGGCCATGGAAAAACGCCTGACCGAACTGTCCGCCCCACCCCCCGGTGAAGAGATGGCCCAACGGGTCAACGACTGGTCGGCTCTCCTGGATCGTGCCACCGTGGCCAGCGTCAAGGGCCAGGATGCGGAGGCGTTGCAACTGGCACAGTCGGCATTGGATTCCGCATTGAAACATTTCGGGAAGGGGCACTATCTGACCCAAACCTCCCGCCGTGATGTCGCCACCTATCTGTTTCGGACCGGTCAGCGCGACAAGGCACGTTCCCTCATGAATGAGGCCATTCAGGGAACCCGGAAAATTCTCGATGCGGACCATCCGGAAACCCTGGCCATGCAGATGCGTCTGGGGGGTATCCTTGAGGAGAGCATTCAGTTTTCGGAAGCCTTGAAGCTCTATACGGAGGTCCGCCAGGGATATGAAAAAAGCCTGGGTGCGGAGCATCCCGAAACCCTGGCTGCCGGTCGTGCCATGGCCCGCATGCAGCAGAATCTGGGTCAGTACGCCGCTGGTGAACAGATCCTGAGCGAGATTTGCCAGAAACTGGAACAGCGCCTGGGATCCCACCACGAAGAACGGGCCGATTGTCTGGGGCAACTGGCCCGCTTGCAGGTACAGCAGGGTCATTATGATGTGGCGGAAAAACAGTTTGAACAACTCATCGCCCTGCGGGGAGAAATTTATCCGCCTCATGCCCCACCGCTCCTGGAGGCTCGTCTGGGTCAGGCGGAGTTGTTCCGGTTCCAGGCTCGCCATGAACAGGCGGAAGGCATATTGAAGGAAATTCTGGCCACGGGAGAAAAAAGCCAACCACCCCTGGCCGGACGGCTCCTGGTGCGGACCCAGGATTTGCTGGCCCAGGTCTACGAGGATCGTGGCGATTTTGCCAGGGCCGAACAACTGACCCGGCAGGTGATCGCCCAGGAGAGCAAAACCCTGGGGCCGGATCATCCCGATACCATCGCCACCCTGAGTGGTCTGGCCGGTATCCTGAAACGGGCCGGCCAGTATGATCGGGCCGAAAAAATTTATGACGATGTCCTGAAAAGAGCGCGGAAAGTCCTGGGCGAGAAACATCAGACCACCATTGCCGTGTTGAACAATCTGGGCCTGATTTTCGAGGAACAGGGGTTGTACGACCAGGCAGAACCGATGTTCAAGGAAGCCATCAAGGTTGGAAAGGAACTGCTCGGGGAAGAACATCCCACCACCATGGCGAGCATGAACAGCCTGGCCATGCTCTACGAAAGTCAGGGCAATTTTGAGCGTGCCCGCCCCTTGTATGGCAAAATCATCAACCTGGCCACGAAACGTCTGGGAAAGGACCATCCCGATACGGTCGCCTTCATCAACAACCTGGCCTACCTGGACATGATGCGTCAGGATTATTCCAATGCCGCCAAACAGTTTCAGGAAGTGGTGGCCCTCTGGGGGAAGAGTCTTGGTGAAAAAAATCCCAAAACCCTGAAAGGCATGAACAATCTGGCGCGGGTCTACCACAGGCTTTCCCGTTTTGACGAGGCTGAAAAACTGTTCAAGAAAACCCTGGCCCTGCGGGAAGCGGCCCTGGGTCCCTCCCACATGGATACCCTGCGCTCCATGCAGGACCTGGCAGCCCTCTATCGGGATCAGGGACGGCAGAAGGAGGCCGACCAACTGTTTCAAAAAACGTTGCAGTTGGAAGAAAAAATACTGGGACCCCAACACCCCTATACGTTTGAAACCTTGAATGGTTGGGCCGGGGTCAAGGAAGCCATGAAAGATGCCAGGGAGGCCTTCCGCCTGCGGAGTACCCTCTTTGCCCGACGCACGGAGTTTCTCAACCGGATGATGTGGGTGGCCGGAGACAATGCCCGCGAAGGCTATATCCGTCTGCACCAACCGGAATTTTACGCCTATCTGAGCATGCTGGGTCGCCTGGATGCGGAACGGGGTGGCCGGGAAGTTCTGGAAGCGGCCCTGCGGCGCAAGGGCATGCTGTTGAAAATTTCCTCTGAGGTACAGCAGATTACCCGCCTTACCGCCGATCCTGAGCTGGGAAAACTGGCCAATGAACTGGTCAAAACCCGCAAGGAACTGGCCGGAGTGACCCTGGCCGGCCCCAAGGAAGGGGTCAGCGGTGAAGAGCATCTGCACAATTTGCAAGTCATGGAAGATCGCATCAATACCCTGGAGGGGGATCTGGGACGGGCCAGCTTGCGCTTCCGGCAGAAAGTCGCCGAGGTCAGCATGGATACCCTGGTCAAACAGCTTCCGGAAACTGCGGTACTCGTGGATTTTCTGTTCTATCGGGATGGAGAGACAGACAACATGCTCGCCGGACTCCTTGCCAAGGAAAACGGCAAACCAAAATTCGGCATGGTCCTTTACAAGGATGTCAAACAAATCCAGAAACAGGTGGTTGATTACCGAACCATCATTCAGGATGAAACAGCGGATGAAGAAGAGATGAAAAAGGTGGGCAACAAAATGTATGCCCAGGTCTGGAAACCGCTGGAAAAATTCATTGGCAAACGGACCGAAGTCTTTGTCGTGCCAGATGGAATCTTGAACATCATGCCGTTCAATGCCCTGGTGGATGACAAGAAAGCCTACCTGATTCAGGGCGTCGATCTGCACATTCTCAACTCCAGTCGGGATATGGTCGCCAGGGAGACCGCCCAACCCAATGCCGGTATGATCACCTTTGCCGGACCGGATTATAACTCGGAAAAGACGGTGGGGGAGAAAGTCCTGGCCGAGGTGCGTGGCAAACGTTCGGCGGCGCAGGCCAAAACCACGGAACCTGAACCAAATCTGGAAGAACTTTCCCTCGAAACAGGGGATGGCAACGTTGCCACACCAGAAACAGGCGGTACAGGTGCTTCTTCTGGAGCGCGTCGCTCCGCAGCCATGAACCAGTTGCGCGCCGGTTTGCGGGCTTTTTCGGTTGGCATGCGCGGTTTGCGTTTCGATCCGCTGCCAGGGGCGTTGAAGGAAGGGGAGCTGATCAATGACAACGTTGCCAAGACGAAAAAAGAGGTCAGGCTGTTTGTCCAGAACGATGCCCAGGAAAAAGGGATCAAGGGAATCACCCCTCCAGACATTCTGCATGTGGCAACTCACGGATTTTTCCTCAAGGCCGACGACAATCTGAAAAAGCGCCTGCTCAAATTGCAACGCAGTGCCGAAATCCAATTGCCACCACCGGGTGACAACCCCCTGTTGCGGGCGGGTCTGGCATTTGCCGGCATCAACACCAATGCCCCTTTTCTGGGCGAGATCGATACGGAAAACGATGGTGTCTTGACAGCCTTGGAGGTGATGAGTCTTAATCTGACCGGCACGCGCCTGGCTGTCCTGTCCGCCTGCGAAACCGGCCTGGGTGAAATTCACGAGGGGGAGGGGGTGTATGGGTTGCGCCGGGCCTTCCAGGAAGCCGGGGTGGACAAGATCATGGCATCCCTGTGGGAGGTCAGCGATGCCGGAACCCAGGCCCTCATGACCGGATTCTACAAAAGGATGATGGAAGGAAAGGATCCCCGTGTCTCCCTGCGTGAAACCCAACTGGAATTGCTGGGATCATCACAATGGAGTCACCCGTACATCTGGTCAGCCTTCATGATGGTTGGAAAATAAGCCGGAGGAGATATCGAAAATATGAAAATTCGGGAACTAATGACATCATGATTGTCACTGAGGTAGCAGACAGACCGTGTTGATTGGGTAGTCCTGGATTTGTTGGCAATCCCAGGGTGATCAAACAGGGAAAGGTGAATACTTAAAATCGACCCGGTACGTCCGACAGCCATTGGCCAGTTAACGGGGTTGCCCGTGTAAGTGGTATACATGGTATCGAAAATGGTGTATACTTGATCACTTAAACTTCGGAAAGAAAGTTGACACATCTGGGAATCAGAAAAACATCGAATGTATGAGATTTTGTGTTTCTCCGGGATCAGAAACCTTCCCAACGGGTTTGACTCCGGGATTCGATCATGGGATTGCCAAGGATCTTTGGCACAGTCAAGCGAGGGAAACGATATGAAAAGGATAACGATCAAACGGCTCGGGACATTGATGTTCACCATTGCCATGGCAACAGGGTTCAGTGGTGCGGCCATGGCCAAAGATCCGGTCATGATGTTGATCCAGGTGTCCGGTCCCGTCGAATACAGCAAGGATGGTACACAATGGAATAAGGTCAACCAGAATAAAATGCTCTTCGAAGGGGTGCAAATCCGCTCTGGAGAAGGCGGCTCCGGAAAACTGGTCAGCCAGGCTAACGGTACGGAACAGGAACTGGGTCCCAACACGGTCATCAAGGTGAATGCCACCGGTGCCGAAGTGGTGAGCGGCAAACTGGGCGACAGCAAATCCGGTGACAATGATCTGATGAGCGGCGTCAAAAATCGCTTCGCCAAGGCCGAGCGCTATACCACCGTGCGGCGTTCCGTGGACAAGGATGCCGCAGCTCTGAAAGTGGAAGTTGCCAAGGAGGTGACTCTCTCCTCAGCCCATTCCGAACTGGTCTGGGAAAACAAGGGACCGGAATATGCCTACGAACTCTCCATCGATGGCAAAAAAATCAGCATTGCCGCTGCCAAGGATGCCGTGATCCGCCACAAGGTTTCCGGAATGACCCCGGGCCAGCATAAATATCATGTCACCCTGCTCAAGGATGGCAAACCGGTCAATAAGGAAGAACTTTCCGGTACCTTCACCTGGATGTCACCCGCCCAGGAAGATGCCCTGAAAAAAGAGCTGGCCGCCAGCGAGAAAAAATATCCCGGCAATCTGTTTGCCATCGCCAGCATCCTGGAAAAAAATGGCCTCGCCGTCGCAGCCATGGACAGCTATCAAAAATATCTGGCCGATAATGGCAATGACAACGATTTCCGCCCGTTCCTGATCAAGACGTTGCAGGATCTGAAGCTTGGCGAAATGAAAAAGGCCGAAGCTCATAAATACAACAGCGAAATTGGCAAGCCTTGACCAGGTTGGACAGTCGCTTCCGAACACGCAGCAAGCGTCGTCAACAAGAACAAAAATGATGGCGGGGGACGTCAGAGATGAAAAAGTTGCTTAAAAGGTATGATGTTGTTTTAACAATACTCTTTTTCCTCCTGGCGATCCCCGCCGAATACTTTGAAATTTTTTCGTTGCTGGAAGACCAGACCCTCTCCTTCCGGCACATCCTGCGCATGACCTACGGTGATCCCAAGGCCGTCAGCCCGGGTGATGATGTCGTCCTGATCAATACCGACGAGGCTTTTTTTCGGGAATACAAAAGCTTCCCTCTGCGGCGCACCGACATTGCCCGGATTGCCGCCAATATACGAAAACTGGGTGCCAAGGTGGTGGCCCTGGACATTCTGATGGATTTCCCAAGTTCCTATGGGGAAGATGAACCCACGGCCAGAATCCTGCAAGAAGCCGGCAATGTTCTTGTGGTCTCCCAGGCCCAGATCGTTGGGGGAAAATTCAAGAAAATCAATTATCCGACGGAGTTGATTCAAAATGTGACCCAAAGCGGTTATACCAACATCAGCTCCTTCAGTTCCGTGGCCACCAGTATGAACCGGTTGCGGGTTTTTCCGGAAATCACCAAGGTCAAGGATGGTTGGCCGTTTGCCGTGCAGGCCATTGCCCAATATTTGAATGCCCAACCAAGTATCGATCATCATACCCTCAAGATCGGGGATGCGCTGAACATTCCCCTGGATCAGTTCAACAGTTTTTACATCGATTTTCCGCGCCTGCGCTCCGGCGTCAAATATTTGAGTGAAATCAAGGGCCGTTCCGCTCTGGAATTTCTGGATTTGACCAATCGTGACGTGGAAGAGCTGGAATATCTGGTCAAGGACAAGATTGTCCTGGTCGGGGATACTTCCGAAGTGTCACACGACTGGTTTGATACCCCGGTGGGAACCGTGTACGGGGTGGAGATCATTGCCAATACCATCAATACGCTCCTGAAGAACACACCGTTGAAACCGGCTCCGCTGCCTGTGGAAATATTGGCCTGTCTGACCTTCATGCTGGGTTTGTTGCTGGCCGGACAGTTTCAACATCCGGCGGTACGCTGGCTGGCGACGCTGGTTCTCTTTTCCGGTTACGTTGCCCTGGTGACAGCGCAGTATGTGCAATTTGGCCTGGTCCTCTCCATGTCCTATACCCTGGTGGCCGGGATGCTGGGATTTCTGGTCATCAATCTGCGGGCGTTTCTCCTGGAACGTGGCCAAAAGACCATGATCAAGAGTGCCTTTGGCCAGTATCTTTCTCCCAAAGTGGTCGATATCCTGGTCAAGGATCCATCCAAACTGACCCTGGGTGGTGAACAACGGGAGATGACCGCTTTTTTTTCGGATGTGGCCGGCTTTTCTTCCATATCGGAAAAATTGACCCCAACCGAACTGGTGCAACTCCTCAATGAATATTTAACCGCGATGTGCAACATCATTTCCGAGTTTGATGGCACCGTGGACAAGTTTGAAGGGGATGCCATCATTGCCTTCTGGGGGGCACCCCTGGACCAGCCGGATCATGCCAAACTGGCCTGTTACACGAGCATCGATATGCAAAAATACATGGTGGAGTTGCGGGAAAGGCTGACCCGGGAAGGCCGACCACTCATGAAGGTGCGTATCGGGCTGAACAGTGGTCCCATGGTGGTGGGCAACATGGGTTCGAAGCAGCGCATGGACTATACGATCATGGGTGATGCCGTCAATCTGGCTGCCCGTCTGGAAGGAGCCAACAAATTTTACAGCACCTTCACCATGCTTTCCCAATTTACCTACAAGCAGGCCGAACCGTTTATCGATGCCCGGCAATTGGATGTGGTGCGCGTGGTCGGCAAAAAAGAGCCGGTGGGCATCTACCAGCTTCTGGACCGCAAAGGGCAGGTGACCGGGGCGTTGGCCGATTGTGTCGCCCAGTACAACAAAGGCCTGGAAAAATATCGGGCCATGGATTTTGCCGGAGCCTTGCAGGAGTTTACCAAGGCATTGACCATCATTGCCGACGATGGTCCATCCCTGACCTATCAGCAACGCTGTCAGGAATATCTGCAAAACCCACCTCCCCCTGACTGGGATCGGGTGTTTCAGTTCACATCAAAAGGGTAGTCTTCCTGCAATAAAGGCATGGATACCTCAGAGAATAAAACGGTTTTTCAACCTCACGACCATTTTTTCAGGGTCGTGCTTGCCCCGGAAACGACAGGAAATTTTCTGCGCGAGCGCTTGCCACCGGAAATGGTGGCCCTGCTTGCTGCCGATCCGCCTGAATTGGTTCATGGCAGCCTGATTGATGGCGAACTCAAGGAACATCTGACCGACCGGTTGTATCGGGTCCGTCTCCCTCCGCCTCTATGTGAATCGTATTCTGGAACAATGGGCGAAGGAAAATCCGGATTGGGAACAGTTGCCACCGGTGATTCCAGTGGTCGTGTATCATGGTGCAACTGCATGGAAAGTTCCGAATGAATTTCATGCGTTGCTGGCAGGAGGTGCTGTTTTGCGTCCGTTTTTACCAAATTTCCGCTTCATAGTGGTGGATCTTGGGCAAATTGATGATGACATGATCTCCAACGACCCGCGTTTACGAGTCGGACTTCTGGCTTTGAAATATGTCTTTCGGGAGAAAGAGCAAACAGGTATCCTGGAGACTATCGGGATTTCGTTACGGGATGTACCCGAGATGCTGTACCAGGTTGTCCTGTATATTGTCCAGACGTACAAAAGCGTGAACGAGATGGAGATACGCAATTTGATCCATACAGCTCAACCGAAGGAGGAAGCCGAAATGATGTCCAAATTTGCACGAGATGTCCTGGCTGGCAAGCCGGATTGGGTCTTGAACATGGTACGCGAGGATGAACTGCAAAAGGCACGTCTGGAAAGCAAGGCATCGTCTTTACTTAAACTGATGCGGCACCGTTTCGGCCAAATCCCGGGTTGGGTCTCGACAAAAATAAACTCTGCTGACACGGAACTTATTGAAACCTGGATGATTCGTATCCTGGATGCCCAATCTGTAGAAGATGTTTTTGCTGCTTGATGCAGGAAACCCGGCACAAAATCGAGTTGCCTGGTCGATGTTTTTGTATTGACTAAAGGAAGATTGATTCAAATTTCGTGACTTGAGAAAGAGGCCAAGAGTGTTTTCCAAATTTGCGCGAGATGTCTTGGCCGGAAAGCCGGATTGGGTCTTGAACGTGGTACGCCGAGAAACCCAAAAATTTTTCATTGCCTTTGGAAACGAATCTCTTTAGTGTGCCCCCGAGCAAACGTTGTCCTGCCGGTCTGGGGTGGTGGGAACCGTTTGCCTTCCTGGGTTTTGCTCAGGAATCCCCCCTTTTCGGACCCTCATGGATGAGATGAACGGCCTGGCCTGTTGCCGGTTGGCGCGAACCAAACGGTGAATGGGGTAGGGTTTTGCCTGCGACAGGTTTGCGGATTCAGATTCTGAATATTGAATCTTCATACCAAGGCAAAAGACAATGGGGTACTCTGTCTGAAGATGTAACAAAGCGGTAACCGGCGGCAACCCTGCGGTTTAAGGGCAGGTGGGGTGTTTGCCGGATTTGAGTTGAAAATCTTGAACATTTCCGAGGAGTAAGAAACAATGACACAAAGAGTGGCGCTGGTAACAGGAGCCGTTGGTGGAATTGGCACCGCAATCGTGACCGAGTTGGCCAAAGCCGGTTACAAGGTGGCAGGCAACTTCATTGCTCTGGAACGGGACAAAATACCGCAATGGAATGAAGCCCGTAAAAAAGATGGCATCTCTGTCGAGCTGTTCGAAGTGGATGTGACCGATTTTGATGCCTGCGGCAAGTTGGTGGCCGATGTGCAAGCCAAACTGGGTCCCATCGATGTCCTGGTGAACAATGCCGGTATCACCCGGGATGCCACCATGAAAAAGATGAAAAAAGAAAACTGGGACATGGTGATCAACACCAACCTGAACAGCGTATTCAACATGACGCGGCAGGTGGTGGAGGGGATGCTGGAACGGAAATATGGCCGGATTGTCAACATCTCCTCCATGAACGGTCAAAAAGGCCAGTTCGGTCAGGCCAACTATTCAGCCGCCAAATCGGGCATCCATGGCTTTACCATGTCCCTGGCGCAGGAAGTGGCCCGCAACAACGTCACCGTAAACTCCGTCGCCCCCGGCTATACCGCCACTCCCATGGTCATGGCCATCGACGAAAAAATTCTGAAATCCATCATCGCCCAGATCCCCGCCGGGCGCATGGCTACCCCGGAAGAGATCGCCTGGACAGTGCGTTTCCTGGCTGACGAGCGGTCCGGCTTTATCAATGGTGCCATGGTTCCGGTCAACGGTGCCCAGTACACCAGCTTCTGAGCCATTCTGCTTTTTTTGTGAGGGGACCCTCAGCAATGGGTCCTCTCACCTGAAGCAGTAAGAGGACAGGGGAAGGAACATCCATGGTGTCGTACTGACCGTCCCGGAGTGGTCACGGAGTGGAGTATTTCCCTCCATCCAAGGTCAATGAAAAAAACTGGCCCCAGGTTAATCAAAAAATATCCCAACCGCCGCCTCTATGATCAGGAAACCTCCTGTTTCCTGACCTTGGATGGTGTTCGGAAACTGGTCGTGGAAAATGTCCCGTTCCAGGTGATCGATGCCAAGAACGGACATGACATTACCCGGGCCATCCTGTTGCAGGTGCTGGCCGATGAAGAGGAAAAAGGGGTACCCATCTTCAGCACCAACCTTCTGCTCATGATCATCCGGCTGTATGGCAACAATCTGCACGTTGAATTCAGTCGGTTTATCGAGCGCAGCTTCAGTTTTTTTCTGAAACAGCAGGATACTTTGGGAGCCAAGCTGGGCAGGCCCCTGCTCAACCCTGTTAAACCCGGAGTCGCCATCATTTCCACTCTGACCGAAATGGCAGAAAAAAACCTGAACCTGTGGCAGGAGTGGCAACGCGGGATTCCCTTCCCGCTGGAAATGTGGTCTCCGGGAGGTGACACGGGTGACAAGGACGGCACGGGTGACATGGATGGCACGGGTAACATGGATGGCACGGGTAACATGGATGACGCGGGTGACATGGATGACACGGCAACCCGGGATTCGGACCTTGGACCAACACCCGATCCCATGAACTCCAAAGCAACACCAATCAGTCAAAGCAGCCAGGATGCAACACCGGAAAAAACAGGTCACGAGGAAAAAAAAGTTGCCGAGGATTGACCTGTTTTGTGTTTGTTCATGCTGAAAAGGCATGATATTTCAAGAGGAAACGGTTTCCACGGAAATTTTTTCGCATCGCAAAAAAATGGGGTTGACAGCCTGGGATGGCCTCTGTATTATGCAATGCAACATGTTGCGGTGCATAATCGCAATCACCCAAGCTGGAGGATGAAAGATGGACAAGAAGATTGTTGAACAGGTCAATGAAATGACAAAGACCGTATTGGACTCGATGATCCGTCTGCAAGAGATCAATGATCGGACAGTCCAACAGTTGGCACAACGGCAACTGGATGCGGTCGGTGATTTCATGAGCAGCGGTATCCGCCAGTTGAAGGCCCTGGGTGAGACGAAAGATCTGAGCCAGGTGGTCAGCAAGCAGGCCGACATGGCCAAAGAGCTGAATGACCGGATGCTGGAACACGCCCGGCAAACCATGGATCTGCTCATGACCAGCCGCAACGAACTGAATGCCATGATGGAATCCAATCTCCAGGCGATTTTGAACAAAACGAAAGAAGCCGTGGAAAAAAAGTAACAGTGTGATGGTGCATGCCGACGGGACCACGCAGGGGGGAACACCGTCGGCACACCTGATATCAAGATCCCATGGAGGATGATGATGGCGGAACGAGGCGTTTTTCCCACGGACTGGATGGAAACATGGACGGAAATGCAGAAAAAGTCCATGACCGCATGGATGGATGCGTTGGGCCAGACGTGGACAGGTGGTGGCTTGCCCTCCGGTGATATGGGTATGGGTATCCGGATGTGGAAAGAGGGCCTGGAACGGTGGCAAAAGCTCCTTCCCCCCTTTATGACTGCCGGCATGCCAGGACACGATGTTTTGCAGGGTCTGACATCGTTCAATGAAAACTATGTCCGGTTTGCCGAGATGTTCTTCAAAGGCTTCTCCCAACTCAAGGAGATGCAATCCGCAGGCGGCAACTGGAAAGAAGCCCTGGACAAAACCATCGACCAGATGAAAGGTCTTTTCACCGCCCCCTTCGGTGGCAAGGCCCTGGGCGAAGGCATGATGGGCTACTTCGGTCAATCCATGGCAGCCTGGAACAAAATGGCCGCAACAGCCCTCCAGATGCCGGACAATCCCCTGCAAAACCTCATGGGAATCAATCTCATGGGTGGCGGGAAAATGGCCCGGGAACAGTTGGAAAAGATTGTGGCCCTGCCCGCAATCGGCCCGAATCCGGACGTGCAAGGCAAATGGAAAGAGTGGGCCGTGCTGGCCCTGAAATTCCAGGATGCCACCGAAGAGTACATGTCCCATATCGGCAAGGTCGGCCCGGCTGCCCTGGATAAACTCAAAGATCGCCTCCTGAAAATGGCCGAAAAAGGCGAAAAAGTCGAAACCTTGAAAGACGTTTTCGGCCTGTGGGTCGATGCGGCTGACGGTGCCTTCGCCGATTTGACCAATACCAAAGAGTATCGGGATGCCAACGCCAATATGGTGCATGCCCTGATGCGGCTGAAAATCCAGGGTCAGACCATCATGGACGACAAAATGGAGTCCATGAATCTCCCCAGCCGCCGCGAGCTGAATACCACCCATCGCCGGGTCATCGAACTGAAACGTCGCTTCCGCCAGTTGGAAGGCCGTCTGGGTAGCGTGGCCAAGGTGGATGTCACCGCCGATCTGAATCGCCTCAGGGGCGAAATCGAGGCCTTGAAGCAGGAAGTGGCAGAACTGAAAGGTGGCAAAGCTGCTGCCGCCGCTGCCGCCGCCAAGAAACCCCAGGGAAAAGGAGAGTAAAGCATGAACTTCCCGATTCAGATCACGCCCGAAAATGCCATCAAGGAGATGACGGAGTTCAATAAAAAGCTCTCCCAAGGCTTCAAGACGCTCGGCGAAGTCAAAGGCACCAAACCCGGAATCACCGAAAAAGAGGCCGTCTACCAGGAAGACAAACTGGTCCTCTATCGCTTCAAACCCAAGGTGGAAAAACCCCACCCCATCCCGGTGATGATCGTCTACGCCCTGGTCAACCGTCCCTACATGGCCGACCTCCAGGATGACCGCTCCACCATCAAAGGATTGCTGGAAGCCGGCCTGGATGTCTACCTCGTCGATTGGGGCTATCCCGATCCGGCGGACCGCTTCCTCACCATGGACGACTATATCAACGGCTACATCAAAAATTGCGCCGAAGAAATCTGCCGTCGCCATAACATGAACAGCATCAACCTCCTCGGCATCTGCCAGGGAGGCACGCTGACCACCTGCTTCTGTGCGCTGAATCCGCACCTGGTGAAAAATCTGGTCCTCATGGTGACCCCCATCGATTTCCACACCCCGCAAGATCGCTTGCATACCTGGGTGGAAAGCCTCGATGTGAACCTCATGATCGATGCCCTGGGCAACCTCCCAGGCTCCGTCCTCAATACCACGTTCCAGGGCATGCAACCCCTGCAACTCGGTATGAAAAAGTATCTGGACATGGTCGATCTCATGGATGATGCGACCAAACTGGAAAACTTCCTGCGCATGGAACACTGGATCAACGACAGCCCGGATCAACCCGGCGAAACCGTCCGGCAGTTCGTGCGCGACATGTATCAACGCAATGCCCTCATCAAAGGTGAGGTGCAGGTCGGTGATCGCAAGGTGGACCTGGCCAATCTGACCATGCCCATCCTCAATGTCTACGCCTCCCTCGATCATCTGGTGCCACCAGATGGCTCGAAAATTCTCGGCAAGCTTGCAAAAAGCCGGGATTATTCCGAAATGTCCTTCAAGGGTGGCCATATCGGTATCTACGTCAGCGCCCGCGCCCAGAAGGAAGTTCCTTCCGGAATCGCGAAATGGATCAAGGAAAAGGGCTGAAGTAAACGGCCCTCCGGGCCGACACCTTTTCCAAACGGGATTGGCGGCACCCAAACCATGAGATAGCCCGCCAATTAAGAGGGGGGGACGAACCGTTTCGGTTCATCCCCCCCCATCCGTTTCTGGTCCCGCATCTCATTCCCGTCTGTTGGCCATATCGCAGCAAAGATTATTCAAAAGCGTTGTTCGTGCCAATCACGAATTGCATGGTAGATATGTATTGACGGAGAATTCTGGTATATCATTGATTGAAGAGCGCCTTTCCTGCTTGGTCAGCGTTGCTCGCCATGTTGCAGTCCGGGCGTGTTGGTCCCATGGAAAAACCAATTTGGATGGCGGATCTTGACCGTCCCAACGATCTGGCGGGGTGACAATCCGTGTTGCGCAATTCTTCATTGATCACGCTCCTGATCGTGGCTGGTGCTGCGACAGGGTTGTTTTGGTTGAAAGATCACCTGCATCAGGAGGTGTCGCTCATGAACAGTGTCCACGCCGCAGAAACCTCTTTACCTTCGGATTCCGCGAGCCGGGTACGGCCTCCCGCCTGGGCCGGTTCCTGGTATCCGGCCACGAGCAAGGAGTTGGGGAGTTTTCTGGATCGGGCCATGGAGAGTGCCAAGCCTGCCCCTTTGACTGGCAAAGGGCCCCTGCGCGCCCTAATCGTGCCTCATGCCGGCTATCGTTACAGTGGGGCAACGGCGGCGGCGGCCTTCAAACTGTTGCGCGAACATCCTCCCCTGCGTCGGATCATCGTCATCGGTCCTTCGCATCGGCAGGGATTTGCAGGAATTTCCATCCCGGATGTGACGCACTTTGAAACCCCCCTGGGCCGCATTCCCCTGGATCAACAAGCCATTGCCGCGTTGCGCACCGCCCCCCTGTTCCAAAACCTGCCCACAGCACATCAACTGGAACACAGCATTGAAATTGAACTGCCCTTCCTGCAACGGGTCGTTCCCGGGTCTTGGCAACTGCTGCCCATACTTGTCGGCTCCCTGAACGCCGCCGAGGTGGTCCAGGTGGCGGATTTGTTGCGCCCGCTGGCCGATGATGCCACCCTGGTGGTGGTCTCCTCGGACTTTACCCACTTTGGGGCAAACTACAACTATCTCCCCTTTCCCAAGGATGCCCAACTCCCCAACCGTATTCGGGAGTTGGATCAGGGGGCCATTGATCACATTCTGCACCTGGACGGGCCGGGATTGCTCCAATACAAGCAAAAAACCGATATCACTGCCTGCGGATTGCTGCCCATGGCCATTTTGTTGCACATGGCAGGGGAGGGGACCACGGCCACGTTGCTCCAATACGCGACCAGTGGTGAGATGACCCAGGACTATTCCAATTCGGTCAGCTATGTCGCCATGGCTTTCACGCGCCCGCAACCCTTTTCTGCCCGGGAAAATCCGGCCAAGTCAGGAAGTACTTCTTCAGGAAATCTGCCTCAGGAAGATATGTCCCTGCTCCTGAACATCGCCCGCGCAACCCTGCAAAAAGCCGTTACCCAACGCGAAGGGACTTTGAATGCCCAGGATATTCTGGGCAATCTCTCTCTTTCCAACCGGATGCAACAACCTGCCGGGGCCTTTGTCACCCTGAAAAAAAATGGCGAACTGCGCGGCTGTATCGGTCATATCCAGCCGGTGCGTCCCCTTTTCGAAGCGGTCATGGAAAATGCCGTGAGTGCAGCCCTGTCCGATACCCGCTTCAAACCGGTGACCCGGGATGAATTGCAGCAGTTGACTGTGGAAGTGAGTGTCTTGAGTCCCATGCGACCCATCGCCTCCCTGGATGAATACCAAGTTGCCCGCCACGGTATTGTCCTGATCAAAAATGGTCGCCGGGCGGTCTTTTTGCCGGAAGTGGCGACCGAACAAAAGTGGGATCGCGATACCACCCTGACCCAACTGGCCCGCAAGGCCGGCCTGCCCGATGATGCCTGGAAAGACAATGCCCGGTTCGAGGTTTTTACGACGCAAACCATTCATCCTAAATCCGGCAATTGGATCGGTAGCAATTTGGAGAATATCTTGAGAAAATAGGGTGATGAATACGAAATTTCTTTCTCTTTCCGCTCACCTATCGGGTGAGTCCGATTGCCACCCCTTCCTGGATGTTGCTATCGATACATTCGGGGGCCGAATCCATGTGGAATGGAATCCTCAGGCAGCCGTGACCCCTTTGGGACAACGGTCTATCCCCGCGCCTGCGGGGGAACCTTTCAATACATCCCGGACATGGAAT
>JADGCO010000013.1 GCA_015228935.1 Magnetococcales bacterium
CCTGGCCTGTCATGCCTCAGCCGTGCTGGTGACCCGTTTTGGTGCCCGTCTGGAACCTGCCCAGGCCCGGGAAATTTTG
Organism: Magnetococcales bacterium; assembly: GCA_015228935.1. Classification (NCBI taxonomy): domain Bacteria; kingdom Pseudomonadati; phylum Pseudomonadota; class Magnetococcia; order Magnetococcales; species Magnetococcales bacterium. The sequence continues at coordinate 80 of JADGCO010000013.1, forward strand.
CGGGACTTTCGAGCCTGACCAGTCAAGAACGTTACAGCCATTCGACCTCGCCAGTCTCCAGATTGTAGACACCGCCCACGGCGGCCATTTTGCCCTGATGGGCCAAATGGGTGAGTTCTTCGCTGCCATTGAAAATATCGGTGATGGCTTGGCGGACATTTTCCTTGATGGCATCGAGGATCAAGGCATCGGTGCCGCCGCGCAGATTTTTGGCGCGGGAGCGTTCGACGGCGGGAACGATGTTGTCTACGAGTTGGGGAATTTTGCCGCCGACATGATCTTTTTTGACCACGGCGGTCACGGCACCGCATTTGGTGTGCCCCAGGACGACGATCAACGGGGTACCGAGATGGCCGACGCCATATTCGCAGGTGGCGATTTCATCCGTATCGGCCACGTTGCCGGCGATCCGAATCACAAAGAGATCCCCGATACCCCGATCAAAGATCAATTCGACCGGCACTCGCGAATCGGAGCAGGAGATGATGGTGGCAAAGGGGTGCTGGCCATCGATGAACACATCCGATTGGCGGGCAAGGGTCTGGTTGGGGCGGTCCATGGTCCGTTTGGCAAACCGTCGGTTTCCCTCGCGCAAATAGCGCATGGCCTGATCGAGCGTTGTTTTGTTGGGATTGTCACTCAAGGCCTGGGAGCGGCGCGGCAGCATGGCCGACACCGAGAGCGCGGCCATGCCCGTCAACATCTTCCGTCGTGTGATCAAACAGTTGCACATGTCTTTCATTTCTCCGGAAAATGTTGGATCCCTGACAGGGGATGCGGATACCCACGGAATCACAAAACAAATCCACCGCGCCGCACACCAGTATAGATAATTGAGTCCAGATTCCGCAATGGTCGGATCAAGCGCAGGTTCCAGGCTGGAACGCCCACATTCAATGACCCGGCATCAGCTTGACAGCAGCAATGACAATCCCGGATACGGCAATCAACCATTTGATGATTTCCAGTTTCGCAGCAGCCAAATCCCGTTTGGTGACCAACTCGTCCAAGCGCGACACCTGTACTGTCTTGACCGCATCGGACATGGCTTCGGCCTGCATATCCGTGAAACCTGCTTCCTTGAGTCGTTTGACGAAAGCATGTGTATCAAAGGTCACAGTTGCCACGTTGAACCTCCATGCCAGGATTGGATCCCATCACCCGCTTTTGCCACGTGTTCTATTCCATGAAATGTTTCAGTGTAATGCGCAGATGTGCAAAAGGAAAACGGTGTCGCCAAAAAAATGCTCAAGACGCATGCTCCGGCTGTCCATGGTCAACCGATGACAAAGTCCTCTTGGGCAGATAGAATGACTTGCATGGAACCCATATCTGTCACAGATGCTGAATTGTCCTGCATGGTTGAGGCGGCCCGCCAGGCTGGGCAGGCGGCCATGCGCTATTTTCGTCTGGGCCAGACGGTGTCCAAGGCCGCCGATGTCCGGGAAAAGAGCCATGACAACCCGTTGACCAAGGCCGATCTGGAAGCCAACCGTATTTTATATGACCTGTTGCTGGCGGGACGATCCGATTGGGGATGGCTCTCCGAGGAGACCGTGGATGATGCCAACCGCCTGCAACGGGAACGGGTCTGGGTGGTGGATCCCATCGATGGCACCAAGGAGTTCATCGCCGGCCTGCCCCAGTTTGCCGTATCGATTGGCTTGGTCATCGCGGGCCAACCGGCGGCGGCCTGTGTCTACAATCCGGCTGCCGATGAACTCTACACGGCACGTCGCGGCACCGGAACGCGCCTGAATGGCAAGATCGTACAGACCAGCCGCCGTGATCAACTGTCGGGTGCCTCTTGTCTGGCCAGTCGTTCCGAAACCCAGCGGGGCGAGTGGGCACCTTTTGAGACCGAATTTCGTTTGACCACCATGGGTTCCATTGCCTACAAACTGGCCCTGGTGGCTGCTGGTCGATATGACATCACCTTTACGCTGACTCCCAAGAACGAGTGGGATTATTGCGCCGGACTCCTGCTGGTCGAAGAGGCCGGAGGCAAGGTCACCAGCCTGCAAGGAGAGCCTTGCCGTTTCAATCAGGTCAACACCCGTACCCCATCCCTGCTGGCCAGCAATGGCCCCTTGCAGATACCCCTGCTGGAGCGTCTGCGCGGAATTTCCCTTGGGCCGGATCGACACTGATCCCGGCCTGACCGTTCCCTGACCGCTTTTTATACCAAGTCATCTGTTGCAAGCTGATCCCGGCCTGCTCATTTTTTATGTAAAACCATATATTTCAATGGTTTGGCATGCATGCGCCGCAGGGTTCGGGTTCTCGGATCGACACCGATCCCGGTATTTTCCAGGGCAACCACGCTCCGCCCCAAACCCCGCCAAGAGGAAGGGCACAGCCCTTCCTCCTGGACCTCCATCCCAGTTTTTCATTTGTTTTTTTTACCGGTTCAATTACTTTTTGGCTGTTCCATTTTGCCTTTGTCCTGATTCTTTTTCTTTCTTGGCTTTCTTTCAGGATCGCACTTTAAAAATTCTGTATTATTGTTGGCCGCTTTGTAACAGGAGATTTTCTTTTCCATGGCCAGCAAACGTCTTTCTTTCTTGGCCTGGAACTGTTCAGGTGTCAAAGGTCTTTTTCTGGTTTGTCCTGCCTGGCTGTCCATTTTTTCTTCGGCATCAGCGGAACCGGCCAACAACAGTGCAGCGGTGACAGCCAGACAAATTTGAAATTTTCTCATACTCCGTCTCCTGCTTGGATGGGTTATCGATCCGATTTTATGACGATACTGAAATGATTGCGAAAAAATGGTGGATCCATGATCGTCAACCGGGATCAAGATCCTTGACACGACCGACAAAACGCCGGCTGTAGGGTGGAAGTATATGCCGCAATTGACGAACCTGTTCCTGGATACCGGCCAGGACACGCGGATCGGAAAAATCGGCATTTGGATCCAGTTTTTGAATTTCTTCACGAATTTTGACAAGTCTCTGACGCTCCTGCTGCCGCCAGGCGAGCATCAGATCCAGGAGTTCGTGCTGGGAAGATGGGGGATCGGCATCAGGATGAAAATCGAGATCGGATACGTGCAGCGCCATATTGGTAAAAGCCTGGAGGATTCTGGCGACATACTTTGACCAGATCCGGTCGGCAACAAACAGGGCCACCAGATTCAAAAGAATCATGCCTCCTGCCACCTTGATGATTTCGTTGACCATGACCGAAGACAAATCCAGCGGCAATTGGTGGATTCGATAGATATTTTCTTCGAGAATGGTCGAAAAACGCTCGTAAAGGTAATAGACGGCTCCACCGACCAGGATGATTTCCATGCCGACCAGGGCGATGAGCATGCGCATCTGGATGGCAAAATCCAGATATCGGGTATCGCGCTGCCGGAGGGGACCGGAACCTGGTGCCAGTCTGCCTTCTTGTTGGTGGGATTCAAAGGTCATGGCAGGTCAGACACAGATTGGATCCTTCATTGGACATGACCAGGACACCATGCTTTTCCGCATAGGACTTGTGGCAGGAGACACAGGAGATTTTTCCATCCGGCAGGGCGATTTCCGGGGGCAGCATATGGACGTTACGGTACCCACTGTTGCGGGTCTTGCTGACCTTTTCATAGACTGTGCCGATGGGGTGGTTGGTGGAACTGCCAAAATGACGCATGATGCCTCCCCCCATTCCGGACATTTCCAGGCCGACCTTGTTGGTGTCACCCAACTCTTCATGGCAGGAGAGGCACTCCAGGGTCACGGCATCCAATACCGAGGTACGATTGGTTTGTGTGGGATTGAGATGTCCCGAACGAACCAGAGAGGCACCCCGGTCCGGCATGCGGTCGAAAAATTTTGCCTCATGGCAGCTCTGGCAAAATTTCATGCCTCGTTGCGAGGAGCGCATCAGACCGGGTTCCCGGCCATGGGGAGTGTGGCAAGAGGAACAGGTCATCTCCCCTTTCCAATCCAGGGGAAAATCAGCCGGAATGATGCTTTTGGGAAAGATTCCTGAAGGATGGCTGGTTTGCAAGGCCTTGGGATGACAATCCAGGCACAGCTTTTCCTGTCTGGCCACAAGCATTTTGGCATTTTCGGGCGTCACCTGTTGCGCCAAATGACACTCGGAACACGACTTGTCCAGGAGGTGTCCTTGGGGTGGCAATGCCGCCTTGGCCAGAATCCCGAATGCCAACGGAGACACCAGGAAGACCAGCAGCAGAAAGAGAATTCTAAAATTTGGCAAGGCTTTCCAGTTCCTTGAGTTGCTGGATGGTTTTCGTCAAACCATGGCCGAGATTCGGTTCAGGTATTTCGACCTGGACCCGGGCCAGATCGACGAGTTCGCTCATCATGTCATAATGATATTGCAGACGTTTGGCTGCCGCTGAAAAGTGATAATGTTCTTCCTGGAGCCAATCTTCCGCACGCATTTTGCTGATGGGCTGGGGGCCATTCCGAATCAGCTCCCTGAGACCTGTCGCAAAATGATGGACGGGACCAGCAACCCGGAACGTACTGTACAGGGCGACGACCCAGGTGACAATTCCCGCCCAGGCGGCAAGGATCATTCCGGCAAACAGGAGAGCCGGGGCCAATTGTTGACGGCTTTGAAAATTGGCAAAAAATATGTCCTGATAGGTTTTTCCGTCGCGGGCCATCATGAAAAAGGCAACCACAAAAAAACAGGCCGCCGCTGCCAGACCAACAAAAAGGGCGATCCGCGCCACCAGCTTCAGATGAGGCGTGATCAGCGGAACCGGAGCCTTGGCGGATGTCGGGTCCAGGGTGGATGTTTGCCTGTTTGCCATACTCTCTCCGAATGGATGGTCCTTGCTCCGGGTCGATGGCTCTTGAACGATGTCAAGGTTGCCACATGGAAAAACGGGACAGGACTCTGTCACGCATCGTCCATACTGTCAGGCTGGCAAAACGGAAGGAAGTTGTCCACTTCTTTTTTTTCACCAGACCGGAGAAATGAGCAGGATAGAGCCATTCTTTGCATATTTTGAATTGGGGGAGAAGGACTTTTCCATCTTTTTCGAGCAATCTGCTTCCCGGAGGAAACGATGAAAACAGGACACAGAAGCCCGGAAAAACATGAAACTTTCCAGGCTTCTGCTGGATTGGAAAATCCCGATTTCATGGTGGTCGAAGACCATCCATCGCCCCTACCCGTTCCACCAATCTTCGCACTTTCTCCAGAATTTCCTGATGGTTGAAGTCTACACCCATATCATCGAAAAATTCATATCGGAATTGGACAGCGAAAGGCGACAGTTCGGCAAAATCCCACAGAGAATCCACATCAATACCGCTTTGTTCCAACATCACAATCAAGGAACGTAAACTGTGCGTTTTTGGGGGATCCCGACCCAGAATTGCCAGCCATGCCTTGAAAGCCTTTTCCGTTGCCTGCTGGGCGTGAAACCCGAATGCCTCCTCCGGGGCATGATCCACGGACAATAAGATTTCGAGTACCCGGATATCCTTATTCGCCATGGTCAATAACATACGGGCAGTTTCAAGGTCGCGCATACAATATTCGACCTTCTTGCAGAGCCTTGTAAACCAGATGATGGGCCGCATGACGCAACCGGCCGATTTCCTCTCGACTGTAGACCAGGATGTCTGTTGGAATGGGAAACCGTCCCATGGCCCGCTCAAGCCGTGCCATTTCCCGGAATCGACTACGCTCTGGTCCAAAAGGTGCGGACTCCACCACCAACAGGTCCAGATCGGAATCAGCACGACTATCCCCTCGGGCATGGGAGCCAAAAAGAATCACTTGCTCGGGATCTGCCACATCAACGATGATCCGTGTCGCCTCCGCCAACAATTCCTGTGTCATTCCAGCCATGATCCCCTCATCCGATCCCGTTCCTTTGTCTGACGCCATCCGCATCCTCTCCACAATTATGCACAATCATCGCCTGATGTACATATGACCTTCTGCTTACCCTCTTGCCCAACCCTGATGCAAAAATCCATTTATCCAGAATGGCAAAGAAGAGAAGGATCAATCTCCTGTGGCAACCAGGCGGGCAAACTCGTCCAGGGTCAAAGTTTCCCCCCGACGCTGGCCATCGATATTGGCGCGTAAAAGCCAGGCAGGGACATCGGTGGACAACCCTTTCAGGGCATTGGTCAGGGTTTTGCGGCGTTGGCCAAAAGCGGCCCGGACCACCCGTGTCAAAGCTGCCGGATCGGACACCAAAACGGTGGGCTGCTCCTGCAAGGTCATATGGACAACGGCTGAATTGACCTTGGGAACCGGATGAAACGCGGTCGGCGGGACTTCCAGGACCACTTCCACCCGGGACCATAATTGGCAATATACGGACAGGGTTCCATACTCCTTGTTGCCTGGAGAGGCGGCCAGACGGTGTGCGACCTCCTTTTGAAACATCAGGGTCAAGGTCTGGAAAGCCCGCCGTTGCTCCAAAAAATGCAGCAACAGGGGCGAACTGATTTGATAAGGGAGGTTGGCCACCACCCGGAGTGGCCCCCCCAGACGATCCGCCAAGGCCTGGTAATCCTGATGCAGGGCATCGCCGGTGATGATGTGCAGCTCTCCCAAACCCTCGGCGGTCTGTCGCAGCAACGGCACCAGGCGGGAGTCGCGTTCAACGCACCAGAGACGACCGGTTTTTTCGAGCAGGGGACGGGTCAGACTGCCCAAGCCAGGCCCGATCTCCACCACGCGATCCGAGGGACCGATTCCGGACAGGGTCACGATGTGCCGGGCCAGATCGAGATCCACCAAAAAATTCTGTCCCTGGCTATGAACAGGGCTCAGGCCATGAGATCGCAACAGTTTCTGAATGCGGATCGCTTCAAAGTGACAAAAATTCATGAACAATTCATCTGAAGATATTGGCGACGTTTGCACACAATCCGGGCCGCCATTGTCAGGGCCGCCTCCAACGAACCGGGATGGGCAACTCCCTGCCCGGCGATGTCGAATGCCGTGCCATGATCCACGCTGGTCCGGACAATGGGCAAGCCCAGGGTGATGTTGACGGCCTGGCCGAATGCCAGCATTTTCAAAGGAATCAGGGCCTGATCGTGATACATGCACACCACGGCATCGTAGGTGCGACGTGCCTGCGGATGAAACAGGGTATCGGCGGGCAGGGGACCACGTATGGTTCCGACGGGATAATGCCTGGCCAGGGCGGCGCAAACCGGGGTGATGACCGTCTGCTCCTCCGTACCAAATGCCCCATTTTCCCCTGCATGGGGATTCAGGCCGGTCACCACCAGGCGCGGCCTGGAAATGCCAAAATCCTGCTGCAAGGCCAACAGGGTGGTTTCGATGATCCGGGTCAAATTCGGCATGGAGAGCGCGGCAGATACCGACAGCAGGGATTGGTGAATGGTCGCCAGGACCACGCGCAAACCCCGACCGACCAGCATCATGACGGCCCGTTCCGCGCCGGTACAACGGGCAAACAGTTCCGTATGACCCGGAATGGCATAGCCTGCCGCATGCAAAACCCCCTTGTGGATGGGAGGGGTCACCACCCCGTTGACCCGACCCGCCAGAGCCAGACGACAGGCCGTTTCGATACTGCTCACCACGGCTGCCGCATGGCGCGGATTCGGAATCCCAAACTGCAACTCCGCAAGGCTGACAGCAACGCCCGTACTGAGCAAACCGGGGAGATAAACGGGAAGGTTTTCGGTCTCTTCAGGTGAGGCAACCGGTTGCCCCGGGCAGGGGAGTTCCAAACGACGTGCTGTCCAGATCAGCACCTCAGGGTCTCCCACAAACAGCCAACGGGGTCCACGTTGCTGCAATTTGACCCGGGCGGCAAAGGCCTTGAGCAGAATTTCCGGTCCAATTCCCGCCGGATCGCCCATGGTGATGGCCAGCAGATCAGGCATGGTCAGCGGATTTCAACAAAGGCACGCAGGCGCAAATCCCGTTGCCATTGCCGGTAGAGGTCCTGGATTTTGGTCTCTCGCAACCGGTTTTCCAACTCGGCCCGATTGGCATCGGAGCCCATGGCATCTCCGGGGGCACTTTTGCGTTCAATCACCTGGAAAACGTGCAAACCTTGCGCTGTCTGCAAGGGACCGGCCACAGCTCCGGGTGCCAGTGAAAACACCGCTTTTTCCAGCTCCGGAACCATTTCACCCCGTTTGAACCACCCCATATCCCCCCCTTTCAGGCCGGTCGGATCATCGGAATATTGACCAGCCAGGGTGGAGAGAGACTCGCCGGCCCGCAGCCTCCGGACAATATCCTCCCCCTGCTTATGGAGTTTATCGATTTGTTCTGAGGTCATTTTTTCATGGGTGGCCAGAAGAATATGACCGAGATGAATTTGTTCCGGCCCATCCGCAGCACGCAAGGTCCGGTGCAAATCCTTGATTTCATCCTCTGTGACCGCAACCAGAGGCCGGATGACCTGTGCGATCAGGCGGGATTGCAGCAATTCCTGTTGAATGCTGTCCCGGAAAGAAGCGAGTTCAATGCCCTGGTCACGCAAAGACTTCAGGAAGCGATCCAAAGGAAGTTTATTGTTTTTCGCCACTTGCGCCATGCCCTGCTCGATATCCTTGTCGGTGATTTCAATATTGAGGGCATGTGCCTTGCGTTCGCGCAGCTTGCGGAGAATCAGTTCTTCCACCACCCGCCGGCGCACCTGGGATTCATCCCGCAGTTCCCCGTTGCGGGAAAGGCGTCGGATGACCGGATCGGCTACCGCATTGACTTCGCTCATGGTGATGATGTCCCCTTCCACCACGGCAACGATGCGGTCCAGTTGCGCGGCCATCACCCATGGTGAAATCCCTGCCATAACAAGCAGAGTCAGGATAAATAACATCTTCCTCGTCACGGATTGTTGTGCCACCACGCTCTCCATATTTTCTGTTCACGACAACCACACCGGAACTTTGGAATCCTCGCCCCACCGGCACGGCTGGAATCCTCTGCGTCACAACCGGTTTCAATTGACGCCATAACCACCAAGCCCTTTGAAGTTGATCAGGAAACCAGCAAACCCACCCCCATGATCGACCGTGCTTGACGACAGCCTGCGCCCGGCGATCAGCTCCAGGGACCAGCAATCATGTTCGTAAGTCAGGCCGGATCGCCAGTTTTTGACATCGCGTTGCTCCAGGGAATAATTGACCTTTTGCGACCACCGCCATCCGTCGGTCAATCCGATACGCGCTCCCAGGGTGGCATCCTTGATTGTTTCGCTGGTCTCCTGACGGTTCAGGTTGAATCCGACATCATACTTGTCCTTGTGCGGCGTGGTATAGGAAACGGCAGCATCCGTGGCCATGAAGGTTGCTGCATAGGGATCGAAGCGCGTGGCAGTCGTCACGGACCATTGATCCGATAGAAACACGTTGAGTGAGGAGACAACATCGGAAAAAGAGTGCCCTTTCTGGTAATCCCGCTCTCCGGCAGGGGCATAGCGTTGACCGACCGTCAGATTGGCCACCTCACGCACCTGGGCTTTTTCCGTCTGCCGACCCAGAAAACGATTGGTCACGCCATAGGTCAACCAGTGACCACTGCTGATCCGGTCAATTCCCGGATAGAGATTGGTGGCAAAGAGGTTGGACGTGGAAAATTCCCGCAAGACCGGATCGTTATTTGAAATACTGGCGCGGGAATCATAATTCGGGACGTCGCTCTGCCCCTGGACAGCATTGACGGTATATTGCACGCTCGGTTCGACAGTGTGCTTCAAGGTGGCCAGGAGGAGTGTCGGCCACTCTTGCCGGGAGTAGGTGCGTTGCAGATGGCTGTTCAGACGCACATTGACCAGGGAGGCTTCCCGATGTGCGGAACCGTCGGCCCGCCCTCCCGCCTGAATGGGATTGTCACTGACCTGATAGAGAGTTTCCCGCACGCCCAGCCGGGTATGCAACTGTCCAATCGACAGGGATCGGACATGATTCAGGGTGGGTGCCAGATCCACGCGATTGGTCAAATCGCCGGTCAATTGATAAAAATTATCAAACCGGACCACACTTCCCATCCGCCATCCCGACCCCCATTGCGGCAAGGGACGCTCATCCACCAGGCGGGCATAAGGCAACTGTTGCACGGTTTGGCGGTCATTGGGTGCCTGCAAGTCCTGAAACCAGCGTACCCCGGTCTCCACGCCGGTAAAGGCCCGCTCACGGGACCAAAGCCGGTCGAGTTGCACATTGGAGTCCAGATGGCGGTTGGTATTTTCCACCAGTTTTTGCTCAAAATCGTTGATGAAATCACGGGATTGGGTCTGTTCCAGACGTGCCTTGAAACGCCAGTCGTCCCATTGATGAAAATGGTCGAAAACCGTCAGGCCACGAAACTCTTCCCGCTTGGTGTCATAGATGTCATGGGTTTCAATCTCGCCGTGATAGCCGACGCCCATGTACCGATATTGCACCTTGCCCAGCACACCCCGGTTGCTCGTCGGATGCAGGGTCAGGGTGGCATCCCGTTCGGGAGCCAGGTTCAAATAATAGGGAACATCCAGTTCCAGACCATTGGCAGAGCTGACCCGCAGGGAAGGAGTCAAAAAGCCGTTCTGGCGAATATTCTGTACCGGCTGACTCCACCAGGGCGTATAGGCCACGGGCAGATCGTGCAAAAAGAGCGTCACGTTGCGTGCGGTGGCCTCGTTATCCGGGCGGTTGACCTCGATCTGATCGGATTTCAGGTACCAGGGCGGTTTGTCGCAGTCGCAGTTGGTGTAACTGGCATCGTACAGGATCAGATTGTCCTTGTCATGCAAGACCACTTTTTCAGCCGTGGCATGTCCACCGGGTCCTTTCATATCGATCACTGCTTTTTCCAGCAGACCACGGGCCGTATTCTGTTCGAATTGCAAATGTGATCCGAAAAATTGATCCCCACTGCGTTGCAGATGCACCTGACCATCGGCACGCATTTTTCGGGTTTGCGGATTGTAGGAAAGTTGATTCGCTTCCAGTAAAAATTTATCTGTCTGTTTGAGTCGGACATGCCCCGTGGCCAGCACCCGACTGCTGGCCTGATCCTGTTCCAACTGATCGGCCTCGACCTCCAGGGGCGGGGACTCCTCTCCCCATCCAGGACGCGCCACGGGCCATGCGGCCAGTAGAAGACTCAACCACAAGATTCCAAGCCATTGTTTTTTCGGGCTACAGCGCTTCAGACCTGTACGATACAGGCATCGCAAGGCATGCATCAAGGTGTCATCCCATCTTGAGATCATGGTGTCACGAGTCGCCACGTTCCCGACTCCAACGGATCATGATAACAGGGAAACACCTCTTTCCACCAGTCGCTTGCAACGCCCGCAATCTCGTTCATAATGAACCAGGTGATCTGGACCTTCAGAAGGATGCTGCATGCCGTTATCGTTGTCACCCCCCATGTCCTCCGCACCCGACCCGGCCCTGGCCGTGTTGCAGCACTATTTTGGCTATGAACATTTTCGGGGCTTTCAACGCGAGGTCATTGCCCATGTCACGGCAGGGGGCGACGCCGTGGTCCTCATGCCCACGGGCGGAGGCAAGTCGCTTTGCTTTCAGATTCCCTCCTTGCTGCGACCTGGTGTCGGGGTGGTGATTTCGCCCCTCATTGCCCTGATGCAGGATCAGGTGGGTGCGTTACGGCAGAATGGTATCCGGGCGGCCTTCATCAACTCCTCTTTGAGCAGTCAGGAGGTTTGGCAGGTGGTCAATCGGGCCAGGTCCCGGGAACTCGACCTGCTCTACATGGCCCCGGAGCGTTTGTTGCTTGATTCCACGCTGGATCTGCTCGCCAGCCTGCCCATCGCCCTGTTTGCCATCGATGAAGCCCATTGCGTCTCCCAGTGGGGGCATGATTTTCGTCCCAACTATCTGGGTTTGACCGTATTGGCCGAACGTTTTCCCGGCATACCCCGCCTGGCCCTGACCGCCACGGCGGATGCCCCGACCCGGGCTGAAATCATCCAACGTTTGCGTCTGGAAGGGGCGCGGCAGTTTATCGCCGGATTCGACCGTCCCAACATTCGCTATCAGATTCAGCCCAAAAACAATCCCCGTCAACAGTTGCAGCATTTTCTCGCCAGTGAACACCCTCGTGATGCAGGCATCGTCTACTGTCTGTCACGCGCCAAGGTCGAGGATACGGCCGACTGGTTGGCCGACAAGGGTTGGAAGGCCTTGCCCTACCATGCCGGCCTGGAGACCGGGATTCGACGCCGTCATCAGGAGCGGTTTTTGTTCGAAGATGGCATCATCATCGTGGCCACCATTGCCTTTGGCATGGGAATTGACAAACCCGATGTCCGTTTTGTCGCGCACCTCGACCTCCCCAAAAGCCTGGAAGCCTATTATCAGGAAACAGGTCGGGCCGGTCGGGATGGATTGCCCGCCAATGCCTTTCTCACCTATGGTCTGGAAGATGTGGCGATGCTGCGGCAATTTATCGACAACTCCCAGGCCGAGGAACACATCAAACGCCTCGAAATGCGCAAGCTGGATTCCCTGCTTGGCTTTTGTGAGACCACGCTGTGTCGGCGTCGGGTCCTGCTCAGCTATTTTGGCGACAATCCCCCGCCCACCTGTGGCAATTGTGATACCTGTCTGCATCCGGTTGCCACCTGGGATGGCTTGGTGGCGGCCCAAAAAGCCCTCTCCTGCATCTATCGCACCGGCCAAAAATTTGGTGCCGTCCACCTGATCGATGTCCTGACCGGCAAGCTGACCGACCGGGTGGAAAAATTTGCGCATCAAAAAATCAGCACCTTCGGTATTGGCAAGGAACTGACCCCTGAGCAGTGGCGGTCGGTATTCCGGCAGCTTGTGGCCGGAGGCTATGTGGCAGTGGATGTGGTGGGACATGGCGGTTTGCGTCTCTGCGAATCCAGCCGTCCCCTGTTGCGGGGCGAGCAACCCATTCTTTTCCGAAAAGATACCGTTCTATGCAAACCGCCGCGCCAGGAGCGCAAAAAAAAGGTTCCTCCGGATCGCAAGAATTCACCCGCGCCAATCCCTCCCGACACATCTTCGGAACTGTGGGAGGCTTTGCGAGCCATGCGCCTGCAACTGGCCAAGGAACAAGGGGTTCCCCCCTTTACCATTTTTCATGACAGCACATTGCGCGCAATTGCCGCCGTCAGACCAGCATCCCTGGATGAACTCTCCGAAATCCATGGTATCGGTTCCAGAAAGCTCAAAAATTATGGCGAGCAGGTGTTGCGGGTGCTGGCTGCATATTCTTGAAAGGGACAGCGGTTCGAAAGTCACTTGCGAATCGTAATGAGAATGTGTATCATTTTCTTTGTTACAAACACGACTGCCGGACAAGGAATGATGAACACTCATGGCTGCTGAACCTGGCAAACCCCTGTTGCAACTGGAAAATATTGTTTGTGGTTACCGGGGCCACCCGGTGGTTCGTTCCCTCTCCCTGACCGTCGCCAGGGGTGAACTGGTCAGCCTGCTGGGCTCAAGCGGCTGCGGAAAAACGACCGTGCTGCGTGCCATTGCCGGATTCACCTCCCTGGATGGCGGGAAAATCATTCTGGATGGCAAGGTCATGGCGCATCCAGGCCTGACCACGCCCCCGGAAAAGCGGGGGGTGGGCATGGTGTTTCAGGATTATGCCCTGTTTCCGCACCTGACGGTCGAGGAGAACATTGCCTACGGTCTGCGAGGCCGTTCCAAGGCAGACCGACAGGCAAAAATCATGGAAATGCTGGAGCTGGTGGGATTGGCCAACCTGAAAAAACGCTATCCCCATGAACTCTCCGGCGGGCAACAACAACGCACAGCACTGGCACGCGCCCTGGCACCCCATCCAGACCTGATTTTGCTGGATGAACCCTTTTCCAACCTGGACGTGGACCTGCGGGAACGACTCAGTCTGGAGGTGCGCCAGATTCTGGAAAGCCAGGGCATGACCGGCATTCTCGTGACCCACGACCAGAACGAGGCTTTTGCCTGGGGAGAGAAGATCGGCGTTCTGCACGAGGGACATTTGCGCCAATGGGGAACGCCCTATGAACTTTATCACACCCCTGCCGACCGCTTCGTGGCAGGATTCATCGGTCAGGGTACCTTCATTACCGGTGTCTACAGCGCCCCGAATGCCGTGATGACCTCCGCTGGAACCGTCTTGCACGGACAAGGAAAACTGGTCGGGAAAGCAGGCGACCCGCTGGAAGTGTTGATTCGCCCGGATGATGTCGTCCCCGATGCCACATCCCCCGTGACGGCCCGGGTGATTCGTCGTGCTTTCAAAGGGGCGGAAATCCTTTACACCATGCAGTTGGACTCCGGCTGTCAACTGCAAGCCCTGTTTCCCTCGCATCACAACCATGCCGAAGGCGAACAGGTGCAGATACGTGTGGCCACGGACCATCTAGTGGCTTTTCCCCTCCCGCGTCAGGAGGGGATCTGAAAATGGACAAAGGAGCGTAACAACATGAAAAATAACGTTATAACAGGTATGCTGTTGGCAGGTGCCCTGCTGCTGGGTACGGCAGCGGCTCAGGCCGAAGAGATTGTGATCTATTCGGCCCGCAAGGAACACCTCCTGAAACCCCTTCTGGATGCCTACCAAAAAAAAACCGGCGTCAGTGCCCGCTACCTGACCGATGCCGAAGGACCCCTGTTGGCCCGTCTGCAAGCCGAAGGCCAGGCCACTCCGGCTGACATGCTGGTCACCGTGGATGCCGGCAATCTCTGGAATGCCGGACAAAAAGAGGTGTTGGCTGCCGTTGATTCCGCCATGCTCAAGGAAAACATACCGGCACATCTGCGGGATCCGGAAAATCGCTGGTTTGGTCTGTCGATCCGGGCGCGCACGCTGGTCTACAGCACGGAGCGGGTAAAACCAACGGATCTTTCCACCTATGAGGCCCTCGCCGAACCCCAGTGGCAAAAAAAACTCTGCCTGCGCAGTTCCGAAAAAGTCTATAACCAATCCCTGGTGGCCATGATGATTGCCCGGCTCGGAGAACCCGCCACGGAAAAAATTGTGCGCGGTTGGGTCGCCAATCTGGCTGTGCCGGTTTTTTCCAACGATACCAAGCTCATGGAAGCCATTACCGCCGGGCAGTGTGATGTTGGTATCGTCAATACCTATTACTTTGGCGAGCTGCTCAAGAAAAATCCCAAAATTCCCCTGGCCCTCTATTGGCCAAATCAGCAAACCAGCGGCGTCCACATCAACATATCCGGAGCCGGCATCACCCGTCATGCCAAACATGCCGCCGCCGCCATCAAGCTCCTGGAGTGGCTGACCACCCCCGAGGCCCAACAAATTTTCGCCGGTCTGAACATGGAATACCCGGTCAATCCCAAAGTCGCACCTCACGCCACCGTGGCAGCCTGGGGTGAATTCAAAAGCGACAATCTCCCGGTCGCCCTGGCCGGAAAACACCAGGCCGATGCCGTCCGACTCATGGATCGGGCCGGGTATAAGTGATATCCGTGCGTAAGATGAAATTTTTGGGTGGTAAATGGGGTTATTCTGCATGGGGCGTGGCCCTGGTGGTCATTTGTCCCCTGGGTGTCATCCTGACTGCCTGGATCACACCGGAATGGGCCGTATGGCGTCATCTGGTCGATACGATCCTGGGAGAGCTGTTGCTCAATACCGTCCTGCTCATGGTCGGCGTG
Source organism: Magnetococcales bacterium (assembly GCA_015228935.1). Classification (NCBI taxonomy): domain Bacteria; kingdom Pseudomonadati; phylum Pseudomonadota; class Magnetococcia; order Magnetococcales; species Magnetococcales bacterium. The sequence continues at coordinate 15,661 of JADGCO010000013.1, forward strand.
GCGGTGGGCGTCCTGGTCCTGGGGGTCACTCTGGCCTGGCTCACCGCCATGTGTACCTTTCCAGGACGCGGTTTTTTCGACTGGGCCTTGATTCTCCCCCTGGCCATCCCCGCCTATGTCCTTGCCTTTGCCGCCCTGGGATTCCTCGATTACAGCGGTCCCCTTCAATCCTGGTTGACGGCCCGTTTTGGTCCGCGTGGCTATTGGTTTCCGGAAATGCGTTCCCCGGGCATGACGATTGCGGTCCTGACTTTGACGCTTTATCCCTACGTCTACATGCTGGCCCGGGCCGCTTTTTTGAATCAGGGGCGGCGCATGTTGGAAGCCTCCCGCATTTTGGGTCGCACCCCGTGGGGAGCCTTTCTGCACGCGGCCCTGCCCATGGCCAGACCCGCCATCGCGGCGGGTTGTGCCCTGGCCGTCATGGAAGCCCTGGCGGATTTTGGGGCCGTCTCCACCCTCAACTACAACACCTTCACCACCGCCATCTACAAGGCCTGGTTCGGCCTGTTCAACATCGAAGCTGCCGCCCAACTGGCTTCTCTTCTGTTATTGTTCGTCGGCATGGCCCTGGTGCTTGAACAACACATGCGGGGACGGGCACGTTATTTCAGCAACGATGGCACCCACACCGGCACCCGGGTTCCCTTGCGTACCCTGCCGGCTTTTTTTGCCACCACGTTTGCCGGCATCGTTCTGACCCTTGCTTTCATCCTGCCCCTGGGTCAACTGCTCGTCTGGGTTTGGCAGACAAAGCTGCTCGACCTGAATACCCGGTATTGGGAACTGGTGTCCCATACCCTGATCCTGGGTGGTGGAGCGGCCCTGCTGACCACAACCGGAGCCTTGTTTCTGGGAATTGCCCACAAACAACGGCCTGGCATCTCCCTGCAAACGGCTGTGCGTCTGGCCACGTTGGGGTATGCCATGCCGGGTTCGGTCCTGGCGGTTGGGGTGATGTTGACCGTGGTCTGGTTCGACAAGGGAGTGACCGTCCTTTTCCAGGGTTGGTTCGGCACAACCTCCGGAAACTGGGTCAGTGGCACGCTCCTGGCTCTTTTGTTTGCCTATCTGGTCCGATTTTTGGCCGTGGCCTTCGGGCCGGTCAACAGTGGTCTGGAACGCATCCGGCCTTCCATCCCGGAGGCCGCCCAGTCGCTTGGTTCCAGCAACAGGGAGATCGTGCGCCGCATTTATCTCCCCATCCTGCGTCCCTCTCTGCTGACGGCACTCCTTCTGGTCCTGGTGGAAGTCATGAAAGAGATGCCCGCAACCCTGCTCCTGCGTCCTTTTGGTTGGGACACTTTGGCCACCCGGATTTATGAAATGACCTCCGAAGGAGAGTGGCAACGGGCTGCCCTGCCCGCCGTGACCCTGGTCCTGGCCGGTATGGTGCCGGTAATTCTGCTCGTTCGCAAAACCATGCGGCATTGAATTTTGAAACGACAAGTCGGGTGGATCATTCAACGGCTTGCAATGGCATGCTCAGGGCAATTTCCGTTCCTGATTCATCGGTTCGGACCACATCAAGGACGCCAGACATCAAATCCGCCAGTTTTTTACAGATGGCCAAGCCCAGACCGAACCCTCCCTCCTTGCGTGTCATGGGTGATTCCGCCTGGGTGAAGGCATGAAATATCACCTCACGCTTGTTGGGTGGAATCCCGCTGCCGGTATCCTTGATGGAAAAACGGAATCGGTCTACCGCCAAGCCGGTTGATTGCTCCCGCGTCAGTTGGAGAGTGACCCCGCCCCGTTGGGTAAACTTGATCCCATTTGTCAGGAGATGACGGAGTACCTGGGTCAGGCGGCGGGGATCGCCGAGAACAAAATCAGGTATGTCAGGCCCTTTCCGGAACTCAAGTGCCAGCCCTTTGCGTCCGGCCTCCTTTTCCAGAGCCGACATCATTGCAGCAATCTGGTCAACAAGGGGAAACCGGGTGTGGGTCAGGGAAAAGTGGCGCGGATCCATCTGGACAAAGTCAATAATGTCGTTGATATTATCCAGTAGAGACTGCCCGGAGTCCCGGATAAGATGCAACAGTTCTCCCTCGCAGGGACTTTCTGGATCCGCTTCCAGCAAAAAATCGGAAAAACCGATGATGCTGTTCAAGGGAGTCCGCATTTCATGGCTGATCACGGCCAGAAAATCCGCCTTCGCCTGATTGGCAAATTCCAGGTCCTTTCGCGTAATCTCAAGCTCTCGCGTTCGTTCCTGGACAAGGGATTCCAGATGAAAGCGGTGCCGGCGCAGTTCAAGTTGGTTACGCACCCGGGATAATAACAAACCAGGGTGAAGGGGCTTGGCGATGTAATCCACGGCTCCCAGTTCCAGTCCCTGCGCCTCATCATCAGGCTGATCCCGGGATGTCAGAAAAATGACCGGAATGTCGCGTGTTTGAGAGTCGGCCTTCAATCGCCGACAGGTTTCGTAACCACTCATGCCAGGCATCATGACGTCCAACAGGACAAGATCGATTCCCCCCTGTCGGGCAATTTTCAGGGCGGTCTCGCCGTTGGTGGCAATACGAAGAGCAAACCGGTTGGCCAATGCCCCTTTGGTGGCATCGATTTGCTCTGGTTGGTCGTCTACCAACAAAATGATTCCTGAGGTAACCTCGCCACCCACTTGGCTGACTGTAACTGGATCCTGCATAAGTTGTCCCTGTATGGATGATTCGTCTCGAAAAATAAATTGCCTGCCGTTAAAATGCCAAAAAAACCCCGAGAGGAGACCATACACCATGACTTGGATTACACGTTTGACCCTGCGTCATTTTAAATATTTTTTTGAGCAATCGTTTGATTTTACTAATTTTGACCTTCTGGCAGGACGCAACAACAGTGGCAAGAGCAGTGTCTTACAGGCCCTGGCCGTCTGGCAATTTTGCGTTGACGAATTACAGCGTGCAAAACGACGAACACGAGCGCGGGGCATACAGGTTGTGCTGCCTGATTTTACTGTGTTGCCCATTGCAAAATTTATCCTGCTGTGGAAGGACCAGAACTGCAAACTCAAAAAAAACATCCCAATTCCGATTGAAATCATCGTCGAATGGCGCGATGCACAAGGCGGTTTCCATTCCTTTGGTGTGTCGTTGAGCTACCTCTCTCCACAATCTGTTTATATCATCCCGGTGGGTGGCTGGGAACGGTTCAATCCATTCAATCAGACAGATGATTGGCCACGCCTGGCCTACGTGCCCCCTTTTTCCGGTCTGGAACCCACCGAAGAGTGGCGTGATGACGGTCCCATACGCCGGCAAGTGGGCAAGGCCCAACCGGGTAGCGTTTTGCGTAACCTGTTGCTCCGGGTATTTCCACAGCAATCTGCTGAAAATCCCGGCCAGGATCCTTCGGAGGGTCAACATGCACCGGCTTGGCAAGAGCTGACCGAACGGATTGAACAGTGGTTTGCCGTGAAACTGCAACGGCCCCAATACCGAAAAGGGGTGGACACCCGGATCACGATCGAATACCGCCAAGGTACCAGGAATTATGACATCGTTGCCGGCGGCAGCGGTTTCCAGCAAATCCTGCTGCTGCTGGCTTTTTTCCATGGCTATAAACCCACCACAATCCTGATCGATGAGCCGGATGCCCATTTGCACACCAACCTGCAGCGGGAAATTCTCGATTATTTCAAGCACAAGGCAGAATCAACCGGAACACAGTTTTTGGTTGCCACACATGCCGAGGAACTGGCACGTGGCGTGGATGCCAGCCAGATTATTTCTTTTCTGAGTCCAACTCCAAAACGCATCACATCCACGCCGGAAATCCTGCGCGCCATGGCTGACATCTCGAATGTGGAAATCACCCAACTGTCGAGTCATCCCCGCATACTCTATGTGGAAGGCGAGAGCGACGAACGTCTGCTGCGGGCATGGGCTGTTGCCTGTGGTACCCAGGGTGTCATGGACAGGATTTGTTTCAAATCCATGGGCGGTGGCAGCAAAAAAGAGATGAAAAACCGAGCAGAAGCACATTTTTCTGCCCTGCAACAGATCGTGCCAGGAATCGTCCGATTGATGCTTTTCGACTATGACAGCGATACCGCAGCCTTTCATCCTGAGCCAGACAACCCCATCCTGACAGAGTGGCGACGCAAGAATATTGAAAATTACCTTCTGGTGCCGGATGCCTGGAAAAGAGCCGTCCTGCAACGCCTGCAATGCACTCCGGAAGATCCCTCCGTGCAAGATGTTCTTCATTTGGTTGACGAATTTTTTGCCGAACAAAACCTGACCCTCCCTCCTCGTAAATCCTGGCGGGAAGTGACTGCCAATATATTCAGTGTCGTCGATGGCAAACAGATCCTGTTTGAAAACGACCATTCACTGTTCCATCGTTTGCGACAAACACCCCCATGCGTGATTCTGCCCCGTGAATATGTCGCATTGCACATGCTTGTCCCTGAAATCCACGCCGATGTGCATCAATTCATAGATAAAATGATTGATTTTACAAGAAAATAAACGATCACGATCCGGACAGGATCATCCACTCCACACACATCAGGTGAAAACCGGAAGCAGAAACTACAAATCCCGATAATCCGGCCCGCTGCCTCCTTCGGGAGGTGTCCAGCGAAGGGTGTCGCCTGGATCCTTGATGTCACAACACTTGCAATGGAGACAATCCGCTGCCTGGATGGGCACCGGCATGCCGGGGCGTGCGGGCAGACGATAGACACCGGCGGGACAAAAACGGGTTTCCGGATGGACAAAAGGATTGGCAATCACTGCTGGATTTTCACCCGGAACCTGTCGTCGCAGCAGGTGCAGTGGCTGATCCGGGTCATGGCGGATGCCACTGCCGGCCAGGGCGGCAGGACGGTCCAGGACAAAATCCCCGTCTGGTGGTGACCAAGCAAAAACCGGACAGGTTTTGGCGGGACGAAATTGTTCCCGGTCGTGGCGCTGCCAGCGCCAGGTCCAGGGTGACCTGCCCTGGGTCCACGCTTCCCAGGCCGCTCCGAGCCAACCAGCACTTTGCCCGGCGCGAAAACCGGGCGGAACATTACGCACCAGGCGCAGACGGGTCATCAGCGGCGACCGATGCAGGGCATGCGGCCAGGCGGCCAGACCCTGACGGGAAAAATCCCCCCGGGCAAAAAGATCGCGCACGACCTCCGCCGCCAACAGGCCCGACTCGATGGCGTGGCCAATACCCTGCAACCGGGCGGCATCGAACAGACCCAGTGCATCCCCCACGAACAAGCCCCCATCGCACACCGGTTCCGGCAGACTCTGCCACCCCCCCAGACTGATGGTGCGGGCACCGAAGGCCAAAAATCGCCCGGCAGCGAGAATGGCACGCGGCACAGGGTGTCGCTTCCAGTTCTGGAACGCCCGGAAAGGGTCAAACCAGGGATTGTGGTAGGCCAAAGTCGTGGCAAACCCCACTGCAACCCGTCCTTCCCCGGCGGGATAGATGAATCCCCCTCCGGCAATATCGCCGGGCAGGGGCCAGCCCAACGTATGCAGGAATGGCCCGGACCAGGCCCGGGGCACCTCCCATAACTCCTTGAAACCCAAGGCATAGGTCGGAGGGGAACAAGTGCGCCGCAACTGGAAATGATCGATCAGAATTTCACTCAACGATCCGCGACACCCTTCGGCCAGGATGGTGAGGGGTGCCCGGATGGCCACACCCGGCTGAAAACCCGCCTTGGGCTGCTGCCGGCGATTGCGTCCCAGGTCACCGGTGATCACGCCGGCCAGCCGTTCACCCTCCCAAAGGGGGGCCACCGCCGGAAAACCGGGAAAAAGATCCACGCCCACCGCCGCAGCCCGTTCCGCCAACCAGCGGACCAGACGCCCCAGGGAGAGATACCTCTCCCCCAGATGACTCCAGGCGGATGGCAAAAACAATGGCCAGGATTGTTTTGCGGTCAGGTAAAGCAGGGATTCGGCCTGCACCAGGTCTCCCAGGGGCGGAGGTGGAACGACTCCCGCCGCCGCAACCGAAAAAGGGGCCAGAACCCCGGGATCCACCAAGGCACCCGCCAGCGCATGGCCGCCCATGCGAGCCGCTTTTTCCAGGAGACAGACCCGCAGATGCGCATGCTGCGCCAGGGACCAGGCCGCTGCCAGACCCGCCGGCCCACCTCCCACCACCACCACGTCGTAGTCCAGGGTCTCACGCATGAGCGCGGGCCTGATCATCGTCCCAACAAAACCGCATCACCACCGGATCAGTAGAGGTTACCGATGGAGCTGCGCCGCCGCCGATTGGCCAGAATCCCCCCACTGATGAACCCAAAGGCCAGGACACCAGCCCCCGCCAGAAAAAACTGGGTCAGCGACTGCCTCTCCAGGGCATTTTTTTCTTCGGCCAGTTCCTTGGATTGTGCTTCCAGGACCTGGACCCGTTCGGTAAGATGCTTGTTGGACTCTTCGAGATTCAGGGCGTTTTCGGAAACCTTTTTGACCCGTTCCAACTCGGCCTCCAGCTTTTCCTGGGAGCGCAGGCGACCTTTGACCTGGCCCAGTTCGAGGCGCAGGGCATCGCGTTCCCGTTCGGCTTTGGCCCGGGACTCTTCGGCCTCGGCGACCCGCATTTTTGCCGGAGGTTGACGGGAAATGGTATTGGTCAGCATCCACCCCTCCTGACCGGATTCGGTCCGTACCCGGCTCCACCCTGTTTCACCCTCCTGGAGATACTCCAGGCGGGTACCGGTACTCAGGGACTTGATCACCTTGTATGTGATATCCTCGCCACGGCGCAGGGTGCTGAGACACTCATCGGCGACATACCAGGTTTCGGCCTGGGCAGGCAGTACCGCACCCCAGATGACAATCACCAGCCACGGGACAACCACTGGAGACAATTTGGTCACTTTCATGGAACCTCGACCTGGTCGGAAAAAACTGGACGAAACAGGATAAAATTCGGCAAACCGGGGTGCCCCCGGAGGATGACCAAGACACAAGACCAGGCAGAATGATGAACCCCGATCTATTTGCAGTCTACGGGAAACCCACACCGGCCGGCAAGGAACCCGGCCCTTCGCCTACCAGAAAGCGGGAGAGATTTTCATGTCCTTGAATGAACAAGTGGGAAAGGCACGTGTCCTGATCGAAGCCCTTCCCTACATGCGGCGCTTTGAAAAACGCACCTTCGTCATCAAATATGGCGGTCACGCCATGGTGGACGAAAGTTTGAAACGCACCTTTGCCCAGGATGTCATACTGTTGCGGCAGGTGGGGATTCATCCCATCGTGGTGCATGGTGGTGGCCCGCAAATTGGCCGGACCATGGACCAGATGGGCCTGAAATCCCACTTTGTGGATGGTTTGCGGGTCACCGACGAAGCCACCGTCAATGTCGTGGAGATGGTGCTGGCCGGCAAGATCAACAAGGACATCGTCAACCTGATCAATCAGAACGGTGGCCGAGCCGTGGGCATTTCCGGCAAAGATGCCCGCACGATCCAGGCCCGCAAACTGTCGCATGTCCGGCGGGGCGAGGCCATGGCCGTTCCGGAAATCATCGATCTCGGCTGGGTGGGCGAAGTGGAACACATCGATACCCAGCTTCTGACCCTGTTGAAGGAATCGGACCTGATTCCGGTGGTGGCCCCGGTCGGGGTGGGGATCAACGGTGAAACCTACAACATCAATGCCGACCATGTTGCCGGCCATCTGGCAGCCGCCCTCCAGGCCGAAAAATTGATCCTCCTGACCGATGTCGCCGGCGTCCTGGATGCCGAACGCAACCTGATCGAACAACTGAGCGCCACGGAAGGACTCTCCCTGATCGACAAAAAAGTGATCCAGGGGGGCATGATCCCCAAAGTGGAAACCTGCCTGCGCGCCTGCCGGGAGGGGGTCTCCGCCGCCCACATCATCGATGGCCGGGTTGAACATGCGTTGTTGCTGGAAATTTTCACCGACAAGGGCATCGGAACCCTGGTACGGTAAAAGGAGATGATCCATGGAAGCTGTTTCGACTCTGGTGTTGTTCATCGTGGTCCTGGTTCTCATCCTGGCACCGCTGAGCGTCCGGATTGTCCCCCAGGGTATGGAATACACCCTGGAACGCTGGGGACGTTATTCCCGGACCCTGGTGCCGGGCTTCAACGTCATCATTCCCATCTTCGACCGCATCGGTGCCCGCCTGGATATGCGGGAACAGGTCCTCGATGTCCCTTCCCAGGAAGTGATCACCAAGGACAACGCCATGATCCGGGTCGATGGGGTGCTGTTTTTCCAGATTCTGGAAGCCGCCAAGGCCGCCTATGAAATATCCAACCTGCAAAACGCCATTCTCAACCTGACCACCACCAACATTCGCACGGTGATGGGCTCCATGGACATGGATGAACTGCTCTCGCGCCGGGATGAAATCAACTCCCGCCTGTTGGGGGTGGTGGATGAAGCCACCTCCCCCTGGGGCATCAAGGTGACCCGCATCGACATCAAGGACATCACCCCGCCCAAGGATCTGGTCGAGGCCATGGCCCGACAGATGAAAGCCGAACGGGAAAAACGGGCCGCCATTCTGGAAGCCGAGGGCATTCGGCAGGCCCATATCTTGCAAGCCGAGGGAGAGAAGCAGGCCGCCATCCTGAAAGCGGAAGGCGAAAAAGAGTCCGCCTTCCGGCAGGCCGAGGCCCGGGAGCGTCAGGCCGAGGCCGAGGCCCGCGCCACCCAGCTCGTCTCGGAGGCCATTGCCAAAGGGGATGTCCAGGCTGTCAACTATTTTGTGGCTCAAAAATATGTGGATGCGCTTGGCAAGATTGGCACCGCCAACAACCAGAAGGTTCTCTTCCTGCCCCTGGATGCTTCCGGTATCCTCGGTGCCCTGGGAGGCATTGCCGAGCTGACCCGGCACTCCCTGGTCAACCCGGCCCACCAGAAAATGTCCGGACCTGACACCTGATGGATCCTGTACAACACCCTGCGCCCGTTTGCCCCGATATTTCCGTTTCCGGCACCTGAATGGATCGATCCCTGCAACTTGAAACCCTTTTGACCCACCTGCAACACTGGCACTGGTGGATTGCCGCCGTGATCCTCGTGATCATGGAGGTGACCCTGCCGGCCTTTTTCTTTTTATGGCTGGGGGTGGCGGCAGCGGTGACCGGACTTTTGGCCTTGTTGTTTCCCGAACTGGGCTGGAAAGGCGAAATGCTCTGCTTTTCCGGTCTCTCTCTGGTCAGCATTGCCCTCTGGCATGGCGTGATCCGGCGTTGCCCCACCCCGACGGATCTGCCCAACCTGAACCGGCGGGCCGCCCAGTATGTCGGACGGGTGCTGACCCTGGATACCCCCATTGTCCATGGCTCAGGTCGTGTCAAGGTGGATGATTCATTGTGGAAAATTTCCGGTCCGGACACTCCCGCGCACGTCCAGGTCAAGGTCACATCCCTGGTCGGCACCACCTTGACCGTTCAGCCCCTGACTGCGGCGCTCAGCCAACCTGGCCCGCTTGAGGAACAATCCGGCCCGGATTAGACGGGCATTTTTCCGGATCTGTCCCTTCTGGACCATGCCTGTTTATCGATTCTCAACCCTCTGCTTTTGGAAATGGACGTGTTTTGATGTCCACCATCGTCTCCACAGACCAGCAACCCGTCACCAGTGTGCAAGATTTGATCGCCTATATGGAAGCCGGCTGCAAACCCCGCTCCCAATGGCGCATCGGCACGGAACATGAAAAATTCGGTTTCCAACGCAAGGATATGGTCCCCATTCCCTATGAAGGCCCCAGAGGTATCCGGACCATCCTGGAGAAAATGGCCGCACGGTTTGGCTGGCACCCGGTGCATGAAAACGGCAATCCCATTGCCCTGCTCCAGGGGCAGGCCTCCATCACCCTGGAACCGGGCGGCCAACTCGAACTCTCCGGTGCCCCCCAGGAAAACATTCACCAGACCCAGGCCGAGATCAACACCCATCTGGACCAGTTGGGCGAGGTGTGCCAGGACCTGGAGGTCGCTTTTGTCGGTGTGGGTGCGCAACCCAGGTGTCGGCGCGATGACATTCCCTGGATGCCCAAAGAACGCTATCGCTTCATGCGCGCCTACCTCCCCACCCGGGGAAACCTGGGTCTCGACATGATGACCCGTACCGCCACCGTCCAGGCCAATCTGGATTTTGGCAGCGAGGCGGACATGGTGGGCAAGTTTCGTCTGGCCCTGGCCCTGCAACCGCTGGTCACGGCTCTGTTTGCCAACTCTCCCTTTACCGATGGGCGTCCCAACGGCTTCCTCTCCTACCGGTCGGAAATCTGGCGCCATACCGATCCCGACCGGTGTGGATTTCTGCCCTGGGTGTTCGCCAACGGATTCGGTTTCCAGAAGTATGTTGACTATGCCCTCGATGTTCCCATGTTTTTTTATTACCGGGACGGGCACTATCAGGATGCCGGCGCGGCACCCTTTCGGGAGTTTCTGGCCGGTCGTCTGCCCACCCTGCCGGGCCAGTATCCCACAGTCGCCGATTGGAACCTCCATCTGACCACGCTCTTTCCGGATGTCCGCCTCAAACATTTTCTGGAAACCCGGGGGGCGGACGCCGGCAACTCCGCCAATCTCTCTGCCCTCCCCGCCTTCTGGAAAGGGGTTCTCTACGATGACCAGGCCATGGCCGAAGCCTGGGAACGGGTTGCAGACTGGACCCTTGAAGAACGGGCCGCCATTCATGCCCAAACCCCACGTCTCGGTCTGCGCACGCCCATTCCCGGTCACCGTACCCTGAAGGATCTGGCCATGGCCATCCTGGAGACTGTCCGGGCCAGCCTGAACCGGCAGGCCGTCAAAAATGCCGACGGCTGCGACGAATCCATCTACCTGCAACCCCTGTTTCGCGTCGCGGAAAGCGGCATCACCCCGGCGGAAAAACTCCTGAAAGCCTACCGCACCCGTTGGGGACAATCACTCAATCCGCTGTTTCGGGAAGAGGAGTTTGAATCCTTCTATGCCCGGTGCCGGAAGCAGTAGAATCTCCCAACTTTCCCGCCACCTGATGTGCCACCAGGTCCAGCACCCGTTGCACGGATTCGGCACCAAGCACCTCGTAATAGGGACCTCTATCGATACGATAATCGTCCTGGCCACTCTGGATGGCACGCATTTTTTCAACGAGATCCGATGTGGCATGAAAGCGATTTTTTTCCGGAAGATCCAGATGATTGCCAATAATACTTGATGTGGAATAGAGAATCTGACGGCCAAAAGTTGCTGCTTCGAGAATTGTTGTTGAAAAATCGTGGATGCAGATTCCGGTCTGGATGATCACGTCATTCAATGCATATTCGGATGCCGGCAGGACATTTGCGGCCAGAAAGCCGTGTTCCACCCATATGGCGATACTCTCCTGCAAATCCTGCGACGGATGGGGGCGATAGTAAAAATCCCCCCGGTCGATCTTCAACAACCCGGCGGCTTCCTGCATCTGACGAACAATCTGTTTCTTCATGAAGGAATCAAAATAGGTGATCGGATAGCGCAAGGCTGGGGCATGACCGGTCTCTGCCGAGGGGAGGAACACTTTCCAATTGCCCACAATCCGGAGATGTTCAGCCTGGTAACCGCTGTCTTCGAGGAATGCTGCCATCTGCTGACGTCCATACACGCCGGTCAACAAAGGGGTCGTGAATCCAAGCGTGGAATAGGGATTTTGCCCATACACCGCATACTCATAGTTAGGCTTGAACAGGGCAAAGCCATGGATCAATCCCAGAGTGGGTATGGAGCGGGCCAAGGCAGCAAGAATGACTGCCCGGGCAAAAGGCCCTGTTTCATAGGTCAGGATGATATGCCGAAGTTGGTGTTGTTTCAGAAAATGATGGGCAATATCGAGAAAAAAACGGGCACCGTAAGGCAACAGGGACCTTTCGGCATAAGCAATCAACAGATTCAGGGATTCCTGGAGAAACGGAGAGAGACCCGCCAGCGTGACAGGTCGCGGAGAAGGTGTTTGCAGCCGACGCCATAGACCCTTGACCACATGGGCCAGGGTGGCATAATCCTCAAAAAATACGCCATGTTGGCTACGACCTTGTCTGTGGCGCAGGACATCGAAAAATCCAAAACGTTTTTTCAGGGAACCGTAATAGGGCGTTTCCAGATAAAATGGCGTCCAACCTTGCCTGCGCAGACCCTGTTCCAGGGGACCCAGTTCAATATCCTGACCACGACGAAAATGGCGAGGAATGGTCACCAGACAAACATCCCCCCGGGAACCGGATTTTCTTGTCAGCCATTTCGTGATTTTAAAGTAAAAAAACTTCAGAATGAATTTGACATCATCACGCCACGGCGACGTCATGGCACACGGAAAGGCACCGACCCGCACGGCCTCGGCAATAAACTCGCGGACCGGGATGGTCAACCCTTCCCGACGGGCAATATGATCGACGCGCAGAGACAAATAATAGAGAGGAAACAGATAAGACGGCATGAATTGCCAAAAATTGACTCCATCAAAGGTAAATTTCTGGCAAACCTCCCTGGTACCACTCAGAAGGACGGTGATATCCCTTCCCCAGGCAAGATAGGGTTCCGGGGACTCTTCATACCGTTGGCCATCGACTTCAATGGCAATGGAATCCAGTTGGTCATGCCAGATCAATCGCAACATGCCACCATCAAATCCGTGCTACGCATCCTTTTTTTTGGTAACCCGTTTGCATTTCTTGGGTTTCGTCTCGACCTCAGCACCAGACGCCGTTTCGGTGTCAGCGGCTTTTTTGCGGGTTCGTGTTGCTTTCTTTTTGGTTCCACTCTCCGGGATGGGATCGGGAGCTGCGGATTGTTCGGCTTTCATCTCCTGATCGACCATTTGGGTGGCCTGAAACCAATGTTTCTCACCCTGGCCATCGGGACGACCCGACTGTTCCCACAGATCATGCGCCTTTTGACGAATCCGCTCTTCACGACTGAGTTTGTTCATCGGCAACCCCCCTGTACAATGGATCGAAACCGTCTCGATATTTGAGTCTGCCTCCTGTTTAAGCAAATTCCTTGCCAATAGCCCTTTGAAAAAAAGATGTAACTATTCAGCTTCCCCAAAAAAAACGTTTGAAAAACTGGGATGGAGGTCCAGGAGGAAGGGCTGTGCCCTTCCTCCTGGCGGGGTTTGGGGCGGAGCCCCAACAAAGTCTTTCTTATCAGACCCTTTTTTTGCAATGGTTCTGAATAGATACAAAAAGATTTTCTTTTCAGACCGGTCTCTCTTTGGCCAGCATGGTGACCATGGCCAGGAAGCGTGGATCATCGAACAATTGTTCCAGATCCACGGAAATTTTGCGTTGCCAATTGGGATGTTCATTGACCGTGCCGGGCATATTGACCTGGTGGCGCTGGCCGACGAGATCCTCCAACTGGACCATGAGGAGCTTGCCTGGGGTTTGGGCCATGAATTTATAGACCGCCCGGGCCAGTTCCGGCGACCAGGGGGGCAGGCCACCTTCGGCAGGGGACGGAGGTGTTTCCAGTTTGCGTTTGGCCAGGGATTGGAGCAGACGCTGGCGATCCAGGGTCCGTTCGGCACGCACCCGGTCGGCCAGGGCCTGGGTGGGATAAATGTCGAGGCGCTGTTTTTCTTCCAGATCAACCCCCTCCCAGAAACCGGCGAAAGTGGGCAGGTCATGGGTGGTGACAGCCACCAGGGAGAGGTCATTGTAAGCCGCTGGATCCAGAAAGTTGCCCTGACCATCCCGTTCAAAATAGAAGAGCCGATAGGAGAGAATACCGGCCTCACCGAGACGTTCCCGAAAACCATCCGGGACGGTTCCCAGGGCTTCGCCGATGACCAGGCACTGATTGCGTTGGCTTTCCAGGTTGACGATACCCAGAAGATCCTCGAAAGGATAGCGCACATACCCCCCGTCGGCGGCGGTGCCGCCTTCCGGGACCCAGAAGAGGCGCGTCAGACTCATGACATGGTCCAACCGCACGGCCCCGGCCCTCTGCATGGTGGCCCGCAGGGTCTTGGCAAACGTCTGGTATCCTTCGATACGGGCCATGCGGGGGTTGTAGGGGGGCAGACCCCAATCCTGGCCCTTGGGATTGAATTCATCGGGTGGGGCACCGATGCGGGCCGAGCCGAGATATTTGTCCTGGTTGGCCCAGAAATCGGCACCATTGACCTCCACGCCCAGGGCAATGTCGGCATAGAGTCCCACGGCCATGCCTCGTTCTTTGGCCTGCTGATTCACGGTCCCCAATTGTTCATCGGCGATCCAGTACAGATATTGGTAATACTCGACCGCTTCGACATTGTCGGCGGCAAACCGGATCACCTCCGGTGAATCGGGACGTCGATAGGGAATGGGCCACTGATTCCAGGAGTGGACACCCTTCTCTCCCTTCGAAAAATGGTCATCCAGGACATTGAACAGGGCCAGATGGCGCAAAGCATCGCCGCGATCTGCCTGGAAGGAGCGGAAGGCCTTGCCCCGTTCACTCGGGGAATTTTTGCCCTCCTTCAGGTGTTGTTTGCGGAAGGTGGCGTACAGTTCCCGGAGAACCTCTCCCTTGATCCTTGCCACACCTGGATAATCCACCATATCGGCTTTGCGCAGACGGGTGATTTCGGATTTGGTGGAGGCTTTGTCGAGTATTTTACGGGCGGCGGGGGATTGCTCCAACTCCGGTATGGCTTCCGGATCGATGTAGATGGGATTCAGGAAGGCGCGGCTGTTGGGTGAATAGGGGCTGTAGCGATCTGGATGGTTGGGGAAAAGGGCATGGAGGGGGTTGAGGCCGATGATGCCTCCCCCCTGGCGGGCCGTGGCCTCGACCAGATTGCGCAGGTCCGTAAAATCGCCGATCCCCCAGTTGCGTTGTGAGCGCAAGGCAAACAGTTGCGGACTGAAGCCCCAGGTGCGCCGGTCTTTGCCCTGCAAGGTTTTCGGCAGGTAACACTTTTGCGGAACGATGATGACGGCCATTTTGGCCAGACCGTTCACGAGACCACCGCCCTGCATTTCCAGCCGGTGATACCCCAAAGGCAGATTGAGCTGGGGCGGCAGCGTCAAATGCCGTTGCTGCAAACCATGACCTTCCAGCGTGCGTTCCGCCACCAGGGGGAGGTTTTGCGGGAGACACTTTCCGGAATGGAGGGTTCCATTCTCTTCGACCAGGACCCATTCAATATTTTGTTCAATCTTGTCAGCCCGCACCACCAGGGCAACAATCACTGGTTTGCCGACGCCATGCACGACCACCACGGGTTCCAGGCCCCGTCGCCAGGGCTCTTCGGCCAGTTGGCGGCGACTGGCCACGATCTGTTCCCGGTTTTCAGCCGGCAGACCCATGGCCCGCAGAAAGGAGCGCATGGTCTGGAACGGAATGGCCCGCCAATCGCCATACAGCGTCCAGTAACCGGGTTCCAAACCCGCCTCTTCGGCCAGTTTGTTGAGTTGTTCCAGATCATCGGCGGCGTCGGCAAGCGGCACGATCCCGCCATGCACCGGGGCCATTTCCACGGACCGTTTGACCCGTTCCAGGACGGCCAGAGTGCGGGAGTTGAGGCGATAATCGCTTGCGGAGGTAAAACGTTGGCCGTGACTCAGACCATTGCCCTGACTGGTGTCGATCTGGACCTGCCACTCTTCGTCGATCTGGGTGGCGGGCAGGGTCCAGGTCACTTCGGCACCGTCGGCATTGCAGATGACCAGGTAGGAATCATCGCCCTGGACTTCGCCGCACGGGGAACGATCACAATCCCCGGCCACACCGCTGATCATCATTCCCAGGGCTTTGTTGGCATGATTTTCCCAATCCGCCTGAACCATTTCCCGGCCATCGGGACGCAACCAGACGATATCCCGGATGTTGGTACCAGGAATGTTGCCACCGGTCAGGTACCGGTTGCGCCGGAAGACCCGATGTTGCTTGCGCAGGGCTATGACCCGCTGCACGAAAGTTTGCAGCTCGCGGTCTTCCGGGGTGATGCCTTCCCAGTCGATCCAACTGATTTCGTTGTCCTGACAATAAGCATTATTGTTGCATTTCTGGGAGCGGCCAAACTCGTCACCCGCCACCATCATGGGGGTTCCCTGGGAGAGAAAGAGGGTGGCCAGGAAATTACGCATCTGGCGCAGGCGCAACTGGCGTATGGCCGGATCGTTGCTGGGTCCTTCCTCACCGTGATTCCAACTCAGATTATTATCGGTACCATCGCGATTTTCTTCGAGATTGTCCAGATTGTTCTTCTGGTTGCAGGAGACCAGATCCCGGAGGGTGAAACCGTCATGGGCGGTGATGAAATTGAGGCTGGCCCAGGGGCGGCGTCCGGCATGTTTGAAGGCATCGCTGGAGCCGGTCAGGCGGGAGGCCAGATTGCCGACCATGCCCCCATCCCCTTTCCAATAGCGGCGCACACCGTCCCGGAAGCGATCATTCCATTCGGACCATCCGGGTGGGAACCCGCCCACCTGATGTCCATCCTGGCCCAGATCCCAGGATTCGGCGATCAATTTGACCTTGGAGAGGACCGGATCCTGGAGCATGGCCTTGAAAAAGCCGGAGTCGGCATCGAAGCGGCCATCGCCCCGGCGGGCCAGGGTGGGTGCCAGATCGAACCGGAAACCATCGACCTGCATCTCTTCGACCCAGTAACGCAACGAGTCCATCACCAGTTGCAAGACACGCGGATGATGCAGATTCAGGGTATTGCCGCAGCCGGTGTAATTCTGGAAATAGCGTTTGCCGCCCGGTTCCAGGCGATAGTAGACGGCGTTGTCGATGCCCCGGAAACTGATGGTCGGCCCCATCTGGCTCCCTTCGGCGGTGTGGTTGTAGACCACATCCAGGATCACCTCGATCCCGGCATCGTGCAGGACCCGCACCATGGTTTTGAACTCTTCCACCTCCTGGCCGGGGGTGGCATAGCGGGGATGGGGGGCGAAATAGCCGATGGGACTGTAGCCCCAATAGTTGGTCAATTTTTTCTTGACCAGGTGCCATTCGTCGAAAAAGGCCTGGACGGGAAGGAGTTCGACGGCGGTGACACCCAGGTCCCGCAGATGGCGCACCACGGCGGGAACCGTCAGACCTGCGTAGGTTCCCCGCATCCGTTCAGGCACGTCCATATGGCGTTTGGTCATGCCCCGGACGTGCAGCTCGTAGATGATCGTGTCAAGCCAGTGGGCACGGGGGCGGCTGTTTTCTCCCCAGGAGAAGGCCGGATCGATGACCCGACACTTGGGAACAAAGGGGGCGCTGTCCCGGTCATCGAAGGAGAGATCCTCTTCCGGGTCACCATGGCGGAACCCGAACAGGGCTTCATTCCAGCGGGTCGTGCCCTGCATGGACCGGGCATAGGGATCCAGAAGCAGCTTGTGATGATTGAAGCGATGGCCGGTTTCCGGGGTATAGGGACCGTACACCCGATAACCATACAGTTGGCCAGGGCGTACATCCGGCAGGTAGCAGTGCCACGCCTGATCGCTGTATTCGGTCAGAAGTATTCGCTCTGTTTCCCGCATGCCGCTGGAATCGAACAGGCAGAGTTCCACTTTTTCGGCATTGATGGAAAACAGGGAAAAATTGACTCCCTTGCCATCCCAGGTCGCTCCCAACGGGTATGGCTGACCTGGCCAGACACGCAACTTCCATTGGCTCACGTTTTTCTCTCCCCCCCACGGGACCGGTCAGAAACCACTCCCCGGAAGTTCATGGTCAAAATCAGTTTCATGTTTTTGCTTCAACACGGATATCCGGTCGCAGGATCAGGGCACCCAGAGGCGGCAACCGCAGTGCCACGGACCAGGCCCGACCATGCCAGGGATCAGGCGTGGCCTGAACCCAACCATCGTTGCCAACGCCGCTGCCACCATAATCGATGGCGTCGGTGTTGACCAGTTCACGATACCACCCTTCGACGGGAACCCCAATCCGGTAACGGTCCCGTACCACAGGCGTAAAGTTGCAGACTGTTATGGTGACATCCCGGGGTTTTTCTCCCCGGCGCAAGAAGGAAATGATGCTCTGTTCGATATCATGGCAGTCGATCCACTCGAAGCCGCCCGGTTCACCGTCACGGAGGTACATGGGCTGGCTTGATTTGTAAAGGATATTCAGGTCGCGTATCAGGTTTTGCACCCCGGTATGGAACGGATCGGACAACAGGTGCCAATCCAGGCTGACATCGTGGTTCCATTCGCGATCCTGGGCAAACTCGCCGCCCATGAACAGGTGTTTCTTGCCCGGATAGGTCCACATGAAGGCATAGTAGGCCCGCAGATTGGCAAACTTTTGCCAGCGATCTCCGGACATTTTACCGAGCAGCGACCCTTTGCCGTGGACCACTTCATCGTGGGACAGGGAGAGGATGAAATTTTCGCTGAAAGCGTAAAGCAGGCCGAAGGTCAAGCGTTCATGGTGGTAACGGCGATAGACCGGATCCTTGGACATGTACAACAGGGTATCATGCATCCACCCCATGTTCCATTTATACCCGAAGCCCAGCCCGCCCTGATAGACCGGATGGGACACCATGGGGTAGGCGGTGGACTCTTCGGCGATGGTGATGGCCCCGTTGCCTTTTTCGTAGACCAGAATGTTGAGTCGGCGGAGAAAATCGATGGCTTCCAGATTTTCATTGCCGCCGTATTTGTTGGGGATCCACTCCCCTGGCCGCCGGCTGTAATCCAGATAGAGCATGGAGGCCACGGCATCCACGCGCAGACCATCGATATGGAAGCGGTTGACCCAATAGAGGGCATTGGCGATCAGATAATTGGGGACTTCCCGGCGTCCGTAGTTGTAGATCAGGGTATTCCAGTCCTGATGTTTGCCCTGGCGTGGATCCATGTGTTCGTAGAGACAGGTGCCATCAAAGTTGCCCAGTCCGTTGGGATCGGTGGGAAAATGGCCCGGGACCCAATCCATCAGGACGCCGATGCCGGCCTGATGGCAGCGATCCACCAGATGGCGGTAATCATCCGGGGTTCCAAAGCGGCTCGTGGGTGCATACATGCCAATCGGTTGATATCCCCAGGAACCATCAAACGGATATTCGCTGATGGGCAGCAATTCAATGTGCGTAAAGCCCATTTTTTTGACATAGGGGATCAGATCGTCGGCCAGTTCCCGATAGGTCAGATAACGGAACCCCTCTTCGGGTTTGCGTTTCCAGGACCCCAGATGGACTTCATAGATGGACATCGGGGCATTGCGGGTGGCACGATTGGCCATCCATGCGCTGTCATGCCATTCATAACGATCCTCGGGACACACGATGGAGGCCGTACCTGGCAACTGTTCCATGGCGAAGGCCAGGGGATCGGTTTTCAGGGGCAGGAGGGTGCCATTGCCGCCGATGATTTCGTATTTGTAGAGTTCTCCGGCGACCAGACCGGGCACGAACAGTTCCCAGACACCACACTCTTTCCGGCGGCGCATGACATGGCGGCGACCATCCCACTGGTTGAAGGTCCCGACCACACTCACCCGTTGTGCCCCGGGTGCCCAGACGGCAAAGAGAACCCCGGCAACGCCTTCCATCTCGCGGGGATGCGCTCCCAGAACGTTGTACAGTTCCAGGTGTGACCCCTCGCTGATCAGGTGGATATCCAGATCGCCAAGGCAGGGTGGATACCGGTAGGGATCATCCAGATCGATGGTTTCGTGCGGAAACTGAATCCGCAGACGATAGGGAAACGGCGCGTCGGTATCCACCTGTCCGGAAAAAAAACCGGCCTCATGACGCTGGACCAGGGACCCACATACCTTGCGTGTCCGCCAGTCAAATACGGTTATGGTCAAGGCTCCCGGCTGAAAGGCGCTGACCCACCAGGTACCGTCGTGGACCCGATGCAGACCAAGAACACTGAACGGTTCACTGCATCGCCCCGTCACCACAGCTTCAATGTGGGCATCAATCTGGCTCATCGTCGGCTTTGCACCATCCTGATTGGAGAATCGAAAGCAGGCATCGTGAGGCAGTGTCTCCAACAAATCCCGTGGATTCGGCGTCCCGGCTCCCTGCAACGCACTGGTTCCGTGTCCTGATTCTTTAGGATTCCCGAATTATTGCCCGGATTCAAGGCTTCTTGTGCATCCGCTCCGTTCCCGGGTCACAATATGTCAAAAAGGTTCAAAGTGCAGGGATGCAAGGCTGTCGAGCAGGATCGCCTCGACCTGGGATTCGGACAGGAATGACATCAGAACCGTACTCCCAGCAAGGAGCCTTTCACATCTTCATCCGTCAGACGCAGCCGGATGAAATTCGACAAACTGAATCCTGGCGATAACTCCTTCTCTGGGGTCATGTCGCTATTGAGGGTACAGATGTATTGAAAACCATGCGCTTCCGATTCTTGAGCTGCCAATTCAAGAGCGCGGGCGCGTTGACGTTCATCAACGCCATCAAAAATCATGCTGTCATGGATCAGAACCCGAGGAGAAACTGATTGTTCCGCCCACAGACGGGCAAGCATCAGGTCGTAGCAGAAGATCTTCATATTATCGACGCCGCCGCTTCCCGAACGTTCAATCTCAACATCAAACCTGAACCCATTGGATCCAACGTCAACGACCAGATTTCCGGGAGCCGAGTACAAATGCTGCGAATATTCGTTGAACAGACTGATGGCCCTTTCCCGGATGGCTCTTCGCTCATCAAGATCCCGTCTGGCTTTCTGATGCAAACGTTCTTGGGCAATCTTGGCCTCGCTCATCCCCGATTCAAAAGCCCGGTGATTTTCGATCATCGAGGTGACCGCGTTCAACTCGTTCACCATATCCAGATGGCGTCGTTGCAGCTGCGTATATGCCTCCAATGCGCCATGGGTTTTCAAGATCGCCATGAATGCGGCGTTTTCCTCGGTTTTTTTCCGAATCAGGGTTTCTCGATTTGATATGGCGCTTTTGATGCGTTCCACCTCTTCAGCCAGGAAGGCGTGCCGATTGGAAATGATCGTTGCGTGGAAGTGGCGGACATCCTCGATTCTGCGCAGCGCTGTCGTCGGCAGGGATATGCCCGCATCCTGATAGATCCGATCCAGAGAATCTGTTGGTGGTGGTTGCTCCTCGGACAAATTCTGCTTGTACAGTTCGAGCATTTTTCGATCAACGATGTTGGCATTCACCAGTGAATGAATTTCTCCGGTCAATCTGTTGGCGTCGGTCTGGATCTGCTCATATTGAGGATGAACTTTGAACGACTCCAGATCCGCTTGTTCTTTTGTGACCAGATCCTTCAATCGGACTTGACGAGTTTCCAAATCACCGAGCTTTCCAGCGAAGCCATCCAATACTCCTGCCTTGATGGCGGTTCTGATGGATTCCAGATCCCTGCTTCGTTCCTTGATTTTCAGAAATTCCGAGGCGTCTTCCCAAGCCAGTCCAAGGAGAAAGGCATTATTGATTTGGGCATTCAACGCTGTTTGTTTTCGGAATGATTCAAATGGGGTGGAATAGGCATCTTTGCGACGACGAATGAAATAGGAAATCAGGCTGCGAAAGGATGGACCACGCAGAGAATCACCATCAGTGTCACAAGGCAATCCGAACAGAAAATGCCCGAGCAGCAGAGTCCATTCCCTGGCGATAAAGGCTTCGACGCCTTTCCGAACCGTCGGTTGGATCGGCCAGTTGGATGGAACATCGGCAACCAGGAAATTGGTCGGGTTCTCCACTCCCCTGGTCACGATCATCTGTTGTGAGCCAATGGCCAATTCCAGGGAGAATTCCCAATCGGGCAAATGTTCTCTGGGCAGAACTTCCTTGTCCGCATTGGCTCCAAGGCAGAAGTGAATGATCTCGATCAGAGTTGATTTGCCAAGGCCGTTCCGGGAGTTCTTCCTGGTTTCTTCTTTTGTCCTATCGGCCAACACCACGTTGAACCCTTTGGTAAACTCAACGCTTCGAAACGAGGAGTGATTGGATGTGACTCTCTTGATCATGGCTTCCTCCGCACCAGCAGACCGTCCACCCAGTCAATCGCCTGAATGGCAAAGAGAAAGTCCAGTGCCAGGACAAAACGCCAATAAACACTTACCTCCGGATTGCCGCGCACCCGTTCCCACAGTGCCGTGACCGTTTGCGGAGACTGCATGTGCCGCAGCAGGGTGGCCCCGGCTCCCAGAAGAGAGTGTCGCAGGTCAACATGCTTGGTGGGGAGAATCATTTCTCGAACACCTCGCAGCTTTCAAACAAATACACAAGAACAGCCAGTCCTGCCGCCCGTCGTTTAAAAGCCATGTCGCCGCCACTGGCAAACTCCAGCAAGGCTTCAAACAGGGCGTCATCGTCCAGGTTCTGCGCCTGGAAGCCTTGATAGGCCGTCAGGAATCCAGACTTGAGACGTTCGGGAAAATCCGGGTCGAAGGTGGACATGTTCTGTAAATAACCAGACACCTCCTGACTCCGGACCATACCCATGGTGATCAACTGTCCGACATTGCTGGTCAGCCGATTCTTGGCCATCTTCTCCCGAGGAGCGGTGATCGTGAAATCGTCCGTTGGGGTGCTGGGTGGAGAGGCAATAGCTTTGGCAACAACCTCCAGTTCCGGGAATCCGACGCTGGGCATGGCCGCCGCCAATGACTTTTTGACCCACCGTTCATGATCCGCCTTGATGGTTCTGAGCCTGTCTACGGTATAAGTGTTGAACTGTGCATCCACTTGGGCGTGGCAAGCCGGGCATAACAGGATCGAATTTTCGTAGGTATCCAACTGGTCTCGAGGAAAGCCGGGATCTCCCCGGGGACCGTCATCACTGTGGCCGACGATATGGGATCTTTCACCGATCTGCTTGGTGGGATCCGCATCTGTCGCCTCCAACACCAATTCCCGCCGACAGTCAGCAAACGCGCACCGGTTGCCGGAACGACCATAGAGCTTTTTGATTTCTGCCGGTGGTAGTTCTTTCCTTTGCCTATTCATCGTGCCGACTCCACCGCTTTTTCGGCGTCGCGAACCCGGATAAGGATATGCTGATCCGAGGCCTTTCCGTTTCCCTCCTGCACCACCATATACTTTTCTTCAATATTGCGATGGAAACTTGCGGGCAGGTCATCCCAGACCAACACATCCGCCGGGAATGGAAGGTTGCTTTCGTCCAGGGCTTCCTTGAGTTCCAAGACCAGGGAACGTTGGTCAGGCGAGGTGAAGACCACCAGATCCAGATCGGAGTAGGTCCGAGCAGTTCCCTTCACACGGGAACCATAGACCCATAGCGTCACGCCGGGCAGAAAACGGCGTAACAGCGACTGTAACGTCGTCATTTGCTCTGGCTTGATGTCCAGGCCGGTCATTCCCATGGAGTTCCCGTCATTGTCCGATAAAGACCGATGGCATCGGCGATGAACGTCTCCATGACCGCCAGCGCTTGGACAGCCTTGTCGCCGCTGTAGTCGTGGCTGGTGCCGATGCGGGCGTCGGCGTACTGCAGCCACTGCTCCACCGGGGAAGGCAGCAGATCGTTCTGCCCCGCCAGCCGGAGGGTGGGTTTCGGGCTGTTGGGAACCTCCGGCAGTCCCAGAACTTCCACCATGTGACGCTTGAGATCCTTCCACAGGGTATCGTAACAGGTCTCGAACCGCTGGATCACCGACTCCGCAATGCCCTCGCGGTCAATCTCCGTGAGTTCAGGCCGATGTGGCACCCGTTGATGGTTGGCGTATTGCAGTTCCAGGTGTTGGAGTGCCTTCTTGAGCTTGTCGTAGTCGATCATGGATCAATCGTTCTTCGCCAGAGGATTATTTCCGCTAAACTTGTCCGGTTGCAAATGCGCCCATGCTTCTTCCTCCTCTGGCCGTTCCCAGTCCCGAAACAGAGAACTCTCAGCAAAATGCAACAGTGCCCGATCCGTTCCCTCATCCGGCACCGATGCCATCACCGTCACCACGGCGCGGCAAGGGCCATGCAACTGGACCGGTTCCAACAACCGAATCCGGCCCTTTACGTCGATTTCCGCTTCGTAGGAGTGCATCATGGTCTTCTCTTCCGTTGTCATGGGGGGAATCACCAACCGTCCCAACCCTTCCCGAATCCGTTTCTCCAACTCGGCTCCTTCGGCGAAGTGTTTTTCCAGGCTCTTTTGCAATTGCACAAACCGCTCCACAAGTTGCGAGCCATGATTGCCCTCCTGATCCCGATGATTGTCTGGAGATTCTTCATGTTACCATAAAAACCAAAGGAAGTAATTTATACTGTGACGCCAGAATGCGCACCAGAGCCTCTGTCCATCAGGCGGCAAATGCCGGACCAGGGGACCACAAACCGTGCATGTATGCCAGGCAAACACGGTCATGGGCAAGGCTCATGGCTGCAAGGCAACCAGAAAATCCTCCATGGTGCCCCCCGGTAAAAAAATGCACACAACGGTCTTACCGACTGCGCAATCTTGTGTTACCATACGGACGCATGGAAATTTCCGCTGCCTGTGGACAGCCTGACGGCCCTTCGCAACGCTCTGCTCACACTTTAACGATACATGAGGATTTCAATGGGAAAGCGCAAGGAAATCGAAACGGCCCTGCCCCCGGCCCTGCGAAAAACCCTGGCCTTGGTTCTGGCCGGTGGTCGCGGGACCCGCCTCAAGGACCTGACCAATGCCGAGGCCAAACCCGCCGTGCCTTTTGCCGGCAAGTTTCGTCTGATCGATTTTCCCCTTTCCAATTGCGTCAACTCCGGCTTGCGCCGGATCGGCGTGATGACCCAGTACCGGTCACACACCCTGATCCAGCATGTCCAGATGGGTTGGGGATTCCTGCGGGCCGAATTCAATGAATTCATCCAGGTCTGGCCCGCCCAACAGCAGGCGGAAAGCGAATCGTGGTACATGGGAACCGCCGATGCCGTCTACCAGAACCTGGACCTGATCGAATCCAACGAACCGGATTATGTCCTGATCCTGGGCGGTGACCATATCTACAAGCAGGACTACAGCAAAATGCTCCAGGATCACCTCGAAAAAGGGGCCGATGTCTCCGTCGCCTGTGTGGAGGTCCCTCTGGACCAGGCAACGGCATTCGGGGTCGTCGGTGTGGATTCCGAAGATATCATGGTCACCTTCATCGAAAAACCCGCCAATCCCGCTCCCATCCCCGACATGCCCGGGTTTGCTTTCGCCAGCATGGGGATCTACATTTTTTCTGCCCCTGCCCTGATCGAGGAACTCCGCCTGGATGCGACCAAGCCCGACTCTTTCCACGATTTCGGCAAGGACATCATTCCCAGCATGGTCAGCAAGGGGCGCAAGGTTCTCGCCCATCGCTTCAGCCGCAGTTGTGTCCGGGAGTCGGACAAGATGGAACCCTATTGGCGGGATGTCGGTACCCTGGAATCCTACTGGGAAGCCAATATGGACCTCACCTCGGTCACCCCGGATCTCAACCTCTACGACTCCAACTGGCCCATCTGGACCTATCAGGTGCAGCGTCCCGCCGCCAAGTTTGTCTTCGACAATGAGGAACGGCGTGGTCAGGCCCTCGACAGTCTGGTCTCCGCCGGTTGTATCATTTCCGGATCCACGGTGCGCCGTTCCCTGCTGTTCAGCAACGTCCGGGTCAACTCCTACGGCATCGTCGAAGATTCCATCATCCTGCCCGGTACCGATATCGGACGCTATTGCCGCCTCAAAAAAGTGATCGTTGCGCAAGGGTGTCGGGTTCCGGATGGCCTTGTGGTTGGTGAAGATCCCGAACAGGATACCCGCCGCTTCTTCCGCACAGACCGCGGCATCACCCTCATCACCCAGGATGCCATCAACAGATTGAAACCCATCGCTGTCCCGCCTCCCCCACCTGCGGAGTCATGACAATCCCGGACGGACTGCATCCAAACCCTGCGCCGTAACAGTTCGGAATAAAGGGAGGAAGGGCACCGCCCTTCCTCCCGGACCTCTTGTCCCAGTCTTGCATTTATTATTTATTATTCGGCAATGGCATCAAACCGGGATGACGCATCGGCTTCTCCGGTCACCTTGATCAACACCCCGCAGGGAAGACAGGCGGCGACCTGTCCAGAGTTGCGAATCCACCCGGTACGGGTTCCAATCATGCGTGGACTTTGATACTCCCGAAGGCGCGCCTGACCCTGCACAATCTCAACCGTGACCGGTCCCAGGCGTCCCGCAATCCGCACGGTTCGGTGTTCATCCAGGGGCAGTGTCATTTCAAGGCGGTTGTCCCGGAACAGTTCGAGACGGCTCCCCGGATGACCATACAGGATCACGCCCAACCCCAGGATCATGCATGCCGTGCCGGCCATGACCCAACGATCCCCCGGTGTGGTGACCCGCCCAAGCAACCCTGGAAAACGATCCCAACGCATACTGGCAACTCAACTGGAGCCGGGATTGCCTACCACATTCCCTTCCAGGATACCAATTCCCATGGAGCGCCCCACCCGGACAGCCCAGCGTCGCGACCAATGCCCCCCCCGGAACAACCGTTTTTTGTGCCGCAGCCGGCGATACTCGGGGAGCATTTCCTGCATCCAGGCGGCAAAGGGAACCATGAATCCGGTTTTGGATTTATTGACGATGGCATCCGGCAAAGGGGGATGGGGCGCGGTGGCCAGGAGACGTTTGCCGGAAGAACCCAACCCTTTGAGCAACAGGGGAGCCAGGCGACGGATCAACTCGACATCGACCAGCGGCACCCGTACTTCCAGGGAGTGGGCCATGCTGGCCCAATCCGTATCCCGCAACAATTGGTTGCGCATGTACAGGGATCCTTCCAGGACCGCCACCCTGGCATAGGGAGAGTGGGGTTCCGGAACCAGGGCAGCACCGATGGTTTCCAGGGGACGCAGGCGTTCCAACCCTTCCCGGGCCAGATCGACCCCCAAAAGCCCGGTCAATTCCCAGGGCATGAACAGACCCCGGCGCAACAGATAGGCCCCTGGCCAGGAGCCGCCATGCAACACCAGACCGGCAATTTTGGGACTGAAACCAGCCGGCAGCATGGGCGTCAACACATGCTGGACAATGGATCCAAAGCCGGGAATGCGCGCCAGGGGAGAAAAAGAGCGCACCCAATTGGGCAGATCACGAAACGACGAATATCCCCCAAACAGTTCATCACCACCAAGACCGGAAATGGCCACCTTGAGACCCAGTTCCCGGGCTGCCTTGCTGACAAACCAGGTGTTGATCCCATCGATGCTGGGTTGATCCATGGCGGACAGAATTTTGGGCACATCGGCCAGAAACTCCTCGCGATGGATCGTCCGCACCCAGTGCGGGGAGTTGTAACAGCGAGCGGTTGCCGCCGCCAAAATTGATTCATCTTCCGGGAGGTTCTGGAATTCTTCAAATTTCAAGGTGACGGACTGGAGTTTCAGGCCAAACCCCTGGGCCACACCCAAAAGTGCCCCGGAATCCACACCTGCCGACAGAAAACACCCCACCGGCACATCGGCTACCAGATGGTGCTGGATGGAATCCCGCACCGCATCAGCAACCAGGGCACCAACATCACCCTTGGTAGGGGTATCACTGGCTTCCACGGCAGCACACCAGAGTGAGGCCAGGGAAAAATAGGAATGAGGTGCATCGACCTTGCCTGGACGTATCAACAACCAATGCCCGGCTGGCAGCGCCTGGACATGACGATACAGGGTGAAAGGCTCCGGCACCGAACCAAACAGCAGATACCCCACGGCACCAGCCGGATCCTGGCTTGTGGGCACCCCACCACCCGCCAGCAGGGCTTTGACCTGTGATGCGACACGGATCATCTTGCCATTATCGGCATAATAGAGCGGTTTGATCCCCAGGGGATCCCGAACCAGAAACAGGGTCTGTGCGACAGCATCCCACAAGGCCAGGGCAAACATGCCCCGCAAAGCCTCAACCATGGCCGGGCCACGCTGCGCGTAAAGGTGGAGCAACACTTCAGTATCGGAAGTGGTTTTGAACACGCAGCCGCTCAGCTCCAATTCCTGGCGCAGGGCACGATAATTATATATTTCACCGTTAAATACAACAACATAACGTCCATCTGCGGAGTGCATGGGCTGATTTGCGCGAACATCCAGATCAATGATGGAGAGTCGCCGATGCCCCAGCAACAGGCGACCCCGTGGCTCTGACCACTCTCCTGCTGCATCCGGGCCACGTACTGCCATATGATCCCGAATGCCTCGCAACTCCTGGATGGACGGAGAAAGTGCATCCACAGCGTAAGAATAGAGTGCGACAATTCCACACATGCACGTTGCTTTAATTCCAAAAAAAAACTGCAAATCCCCGCGTACCTGGCCCGGGGGGCACTTTCACCCCCCGGGTCACCCATGTCTGCGACTGTTCCAAATTTCCCCCGGCAGTACCAAGCCCGCAGCCAACCTTGAACCTTCCAGTCTCCTGCCTTTACATGCCGGATTCAGCCCTCTGTTGCATGATCCGACCCTTACCCGCCGGATTCAGCCCACTGTCGCACGATCCGACCTGGCTGACTTGAAGCAAATCAAAGACCAAGTTCGGCAAAGAAGTTGTTGCCTTTGTCGTCAACGATGATAAACGCCGGGAAATCCTTGACTTCGATGCGGTAGACCGCTTCCATGCCCAGTTCCGGATAATCGATGACCTCGACTTTTTTGATGGACTCCTGGGCCAGTTGTGCGGCGGCACCGCCAATGGATCCCAGATAAAATCCACCATGTTTCTTGCAGGCTTCCGTGACTTGCAGGCTGCGATTTCCCTTGGCCAGCATGACAAAGGAGCCTCCTGCCGCCTGGAAACGATCCACATAACTGTCCATGCGTCCGGCGGTCGTGGGACCGAAGGAACCCGAGGCATACCCCTGGGGAGTCTTGGCCGGCCCGGCATAGTAGACGATGTGATTGCGGAAATAGTCCGGCATCCCTTCACCCCGATCCAGACGTTCCTGGATTTTGGCATGGGCAATATCCCGGGCCACCACGATGGGACCGGTCAACATCACCCGGGTGCGAATCGGGTAACGGGAAAGGGTCTGGCGAATCTCCGCCATGGGACGGTTCAAGTCCAGTTGCACCACATCACCCGCCAAGGCATCGGTCTTGATCTCGGGCAGAAAACGGGCCGGATCCCGTTCCAACTCTTCCAGCCAGATGCCTTCGCTGTTGATCTTGCCCAGCACATTGCGATCCGCCGAGCAGGAAACCCCGATGGCGACCGGGCAGGAAGCCCCGTGGCGCGGCAAACGGATCACGCGCACGTCGTGGGCAAAATATTTGCCGCCAAACTGCGCACCCAGGCCAATCTCCCGGGTAATCTCCAAGACCTCCGCCTCCAGTTGCAGATCCCGGAAGCCCCGTCCCAGAGCATTGCCGGTGGTCGGCAACCCGTCCAGATAGCGTGCCGAAGCAAGTTTGACGGTTTTCAAGGCCAGATCAGGTGACGTACCGCCGATCACAATCCCCAGGTGATAGGGAGGACAGGCCGAGGTTCCCAACCCAAGAATTTTTTCCCGTAAAAAGGCCTTGAGGGTCGCAGGATTCAGCAGGGCCTTGGTTTGCTGGAACAGGAATGTCTTGTTGGCTGAGCCACCCCCCTTGGCGATGAACAAAAATTTGTAGTAATCCCCCTCCACCGCTTCGATATCAATCTGGGCCGGCAGATTGGTCCCGGTATTTTTTTCTTCATAGACAGTCAGAGGGGCCACCTGGGAATAGCGCAGATTGGTTTCGGTATAGACCTTGAAGATTCCCCGGGAGATGGCTTTTTTGTCCCCTCCTCCGGTCCAGACCTGTTGCCCTTTTTTGGCCACCACGGTGGCTGTTCCCGTATCCTGACAACTGGGGAGGACCATGCCGGCGGCTATATTGGCATTTTTGAGCAATTCCATGGCTACATAGCGATCATTGGCCGAGGCATCCGGGTCATCGATGATGTTCCGCAATTGTTGCAGATGACCGGGACGCAACAGATGGGACACATCCCGCATGGCCTCGCTGGCCAACAGAGCCAAGCCCTGTAGATCGACCAGCAACATATCCTTGCCCTGAAATGAGGCCTTGCCGACATGCTCGCGAGTCAACAAACGGTACGGAGTGGTATCTGCGCCGATATCCAACAATTCTGTATAATCAAATTCCGGCATAATGGGTATCTCCTTCTCTGAAACGATGGGAAACCAGTCGCCGACAGAGTAACCGTCATGCCACGCCCGCGCCACCCTGAATCGCATGGTACCAAGGATTTACGGAAAGGATCATGTTAATATATTGTTAAGAATGCGCATACCGGCGCAACTTTACCAACCCCCGACCGTCTCACCGTGCGGCAATGGAATCGACAAGATAATCAGGTCGGATGCCGCGCTGGATACACAGATCTGTCAGAGACCCCCTGTATTCTGAAAGGACTCCCGACAGGGTCAGGCAGGTGGCAAACCCCATGGCGGTCCCCCCCAGGACATCCGTTTCCAGGGTATCCCCGACCATGAGAATCCGTTCACGCGGCACGTTGCCGACACGCTCCAGGGCCAGTTCGAACACCGGGGCAAAGGGTTTGCCCAAACCGATCCAGGGAAGACCGAAGCGCACCTCCAGAGAGAAAACCGTCAGACCGGAAACCCAAATGTTGGACCCCTGGGAATTGGGTGCCACCAGGTCCGGATTGGCCATCAGCAGGGGACGAACCCGTTCTGCCAGGAGGGTTTCAACCAGCCTTTGTTGGGGTCCGCCATAATATTCCACGTCGCTGCACAACACGATATAGGCTGCCTGTCGCCAATCCATATCGGACCTGGCTTCGCCTGACGGGGAAAAATTGACCATCAATCTTTCCGGCTGGGGGGCATAGGCCAGGGCACTGGCGTGGGTTCCCACGAGACAATACGGTTGACCCTGAAACCGGCTGTTGGCCACCGCCGATTTGATCACCATACCCGATGTGACAATTTCCTGTTCCTCAAGATCAAACCCCATGCCTCGCAGTTGTGTCAGCACCTGGGGCGGGGAAAGACAGGCATTGTTGGAGACCAGGAAAAACCGCTTCCCCATCTGCCGGAGCCGCGCCAGGGTTGCCACGGCCCCGGCAATGGCCACCGGTCCCCGGTTCAAGACGCCATACGCATCGAACAGGATGCAGTCAAATCCGGCGGCAATATCCAAAAAACAGGGTGCATGCACCATGTTTCCGGCCAGCAACCGTTGGTCCAATTCCGGACGTTCAGCCACCAACAGATGCCGATATCGGGCATACAACTCCCGCAATCGATCCATATCCGGCAAAACAGGTTTAATCGACATGAGTCTCCCTGCGTGACATGCCATGCATCCTGTGTATTTTCCAAACGAATTTCCAATACCTCGCAGGCATCAGCTTCAGTTTTGAAAGCCCGTGGATAGACGCATTCATGCTGAAGGCTTCGCCTCAATCGTTTGCAACAGAATTCACATCATCCGATTGTTGACAAGGAGAAAAAGAAACGACTTCCTCCACCTGGCACAGGTTCCATTCCAATCGTTCCACCATGCTGTTCGACAATCAATCGACTGATTGGCAATCCAAGACCAATGCCTGCCGGTTTTTCTGTCAGGACTTCGCCGCCTTGGTGAAACCTGTCAAAAATTTTGTCGCGCAGTTGTTCGGGCACGCCAATCCCGGTGTCACGGACGCTTATTTCAAGCGCCTGTTCACGCAAGGCTGCAGACACGGTGATTTGTCCCACTTGGGTAAACTTGATTGAATTATCCAGGAGATGATCGATCACCTGCATCAGGCGTGTGGCATCACCATTCACGAGGGGCAATTCACCGGGAACGACCAGATTCAGACCCAATCCGGCGTTATCGGCACGGGGGCGTACTTTTTCCGTCGCCAGCGCAAGCAGTTGGAGCATGTTGACAGGCTTGGCTGCCATGGTCACCCTGTGTGCCTCCAGGTTGGTCAGGTCCATGACCTGATCGACCAGTCTGGTCAATCTCGTTCCCTCTGTGATGAGGGTTGACACGTTTTCACTGGCCCGGCTCAATTCCCGTTTGACCCTGTCCTCCTTGACCAACCCGGCCATTTTATCCAAACGACTTTGCAACAGTTTGGAAAAACCAAAAATGGCCGTAAGAGGAGTCCGCAATTCATGGGAAACACAGGAAAGGAACTCGGATTTCAGATGATCGAGTTCTCTGAGATCGGCATTGGCCTTTTCCAATTCGGCAGTGCGGCTGCGAACCTTGTCATCAAGGCCTTGGATGTATTCCTGCAACGTGTTGACCATGGCGTTGAAAGCGTTGGCCACCTGACCGATTTCATCCTGTCGCATCACGGGACAACGGGCTGTCAGATCGCCCTGCCTCACCCTCTGTGCGGTCACTGATAAAACTTCAAGCGGGGATGTCAGGCGACGCATGAAGAGAAAGCCGAGGAGCATGGCCAAAATCAGTCCGCCCATAGCGATCCAAAACAACCGCTTTGACAATGTCTCCGACCCTTCATAAAGGTCATCGAGATAGACCGATGTAGCCAAATACCAGTCAAATCCCCCGAAATGGCGTACCCAGGCAAGTTTATCGTAGGTATAGTTGCCAGGATCACTGGGGCGATCCCAGCGATAGCGCAATCCCTGCGATTGATTGGCACTTTTTCTCAATCTATCGGCCAATATTTCGCCAGTCTTGGGATCGACCATGTTGGCCAGATTTTTTCCCTCCAGGTTGGAATTTGGATGAACGAGCATGTTTAAATCTTTATCAAAGATGAATATATAGCCCCCCTTGGCGAGATGGATGTTCCCCAGTTCCACCTTGAGATTGGCCATGATCTTCTGTCTTCTCAGTTCAACCGCCTGCTTGATGTCGTCTATGTAAAAACCTGTACACAGAAGATAACCAAGATCTGGCAGGTCCTTGCAATACGACAGTTTTTCAATGGGGGTTTCCTGTCCAAGCCGTCGCCACCAATAACGATGATACCCGTCGCCATTTTTGCGTGCGGATTCCAACAAGGGAACAAGAACCATGTTCCCTTTGACATCCATGAGGTCTCGTGCGTCGTGTTGATGCAGTCGGGAGTCAGGATGAGAAACCAATTTCATGTCGTAATCCATGACCCAGACATAATCGTGATCTCCGTATGAATAATGACGAATTTCCTCGAAAATTTCATGCAACGCACTTTCTTGTTTCTTGCCAGCGTGGAGACGAAGTTCAAGATTGGTGCGCATGCCGGATTCGATCAATTGAATCACGCTTTTCAATTCTTTCTTGCGGGACATGATCGTGGCATCATGGAAATTGTCAAGTTCGTTTTTGGTATTCGTGACAATCTGATAAACCGTGTCAAGAATGTTACGCCCCGCATTTTCCTCGGATCTTTGAACAAACTCGCGAACCAACGGTACGGACAAAACGTGGGCCGTCATGAAAAAAACGAGTACCACTGCGACCAGGGTCACGAAAAGCCTTCTGAAGAGGGAACTGAAAATATTTGAACCGGGGTGGAAAAAGGCAATCAACGGTTGCATCCTCTGATCTGGATTGGTTTGTTTGTTGTGATCCATTCCTGAAACGCCTTTTTCCTGAACTCACGTCTGCGGAAAGGAACGAGTCAATCGCCATGGGCATGTGGCAGATCGTTGCATCCAGTGCGCAAGTGGCGTGACATTATTGATCCTGTTCCAGGATATTCCTTGCCAGTTCAATGATATAGTCTGGATCGAACGGCTTCGTGGTAAAATGATTCGCACCGGCGTTCAAGCCTCTTTGTCGATCGGCTTCCTGGCCCTTGGCAGTCAGCATCACGACCTTGGTATTGGCCAACTCGGCATCCTGACGGATCGCTGCGCATACGTCATAACCATTCATTATCGGCATCATCACGTCGAGAAAAACCAGGAGAGGTTGCTCGCGTTTGATCAAAGCCAATCCCTCACCGCCGTTTTGGGCGGTCAAAATGTCAAGTTCAAAATCCTCCTCCAGCTCTTCCAGGGTTTGTTGCAACAGGCTGCGAATGTGGACCTCGTCATCGACGATCACGATCTTGGTCATTGTGACTCCTTGGTTCATTGTTATGGTCTGTTCTCGTGCGTGCTGACCCTGTTGGGGAAAATCAGGATCTGGAGTGCGGATATTTTTTTCAGGAATTCTTCATCCAACCGGCCGAACAACTCGGAAGGAATCACCACCAGACCTTGAAACCCACCCCGAACCAGGTTCAATAGTTCATCACCGTGACAAGGGATCATTTCCGTCATACCGTTGATTTCCGGTACGTTGATCACGGGCAGGTTGGGGTCGTTGAGAAGCAGGCAGGATGACACTCTTCCTTTTGCATTTGTTCCCAGGGCATGCCCTGAGATCAACATGCGTGCGCCATTCAGCAGAGCTTCCTCGTCCACAGGTTTATTGAAACTCAAATCGCTTCCCATGTCCACTTTGCCAGGCATCGCGGTCAGGGCGATGATTGGAATCTGGCACAGGCTGACGTCAGAGCGAAGATGCTGGATGGTGGAACGACCATCCAGCACGGGCATGACCATATCCATGGTGATCAGGTCGGGATGATGCTCCCTTGCCATTTCCAGGGCTTCCCGACCATTGGATGCAGATTTTGCGATAAAACCTTTTTCTTGAAAAAATTGGGTGAGATAGGACACGACTCCGGCGTCATCGTCAACCACCAGCACCAGAGGTTTTTCATCTGGTACACCCGTGGCAAGCCCGGCCTCACGCATGATCGGCTGTTCACCGACTCCAGGTTTCTGCTCGATGATCGTTCCCTGTGTAACCGGCAAGGTCAACGAAAAGCAACTCCCCACACCCAGCTCCGAAGTGGCCCATATTTTCCCCCCGTAGTGGACAATGATTTCCCGACAGATGGAAAGCCCAAGGCCGGTTCCTGTTGGTTTCTCCTTCAGGATATCGTTTTGGCGAGCCTGCTGGAACTTGTTGAAGATGATCTCTGCGTCCTCATTGGCAAATCCGCGACCGGTGTCGATCACGTCGATTTGCACCCAATCCTTTTTGTCCAGTACGCACGCAATCCGCACTTCGCCCTGATCGGTGAATTTGGCGGCATTGTTCAGCAGGTTGATCAATACCTGGATCAACCGGTCGCGATCAACGGTTACCGTCAGCTCAGGGGTGGGCAGAGAGACCTGCAACGTGACAGCCGGTTTGTTGGTGAACTGGCCGCGTGCTGCATTGACCGCCTGCTGAATGGCCTCATGCAAGGGAAAGCGGGTATCGTGCCACTGGTTGCGGCCTGATTCAATCTTGGCCAGATCCAAGACATCGTTGATCAAACGTGTCAGCCGCTCCGACTCGGAACGTATGATTTCGAGATTATCAAGGATTCGCTCTCCCTTGCGCTTGCGTTTGGGATCACTCTCTCCGGCAGCAAAGGTACGTTCGAACTCGCGCTGAATGAGTTGGGTAAATCCCCGTATCGAGGTCAATGGCGTGCGCAATTCGTGGGAAACCGAAGACAGAAGTTCCGATTTGAGTTGATCCAGTTTCTTGAGGTTGCGATTGGCAACTTCCAGATCGATATTGGCCTTTTCCGCAGCTTCCCGGGCTGCGATGAGTTCCACCTCCATCTTCATTCGATTCGTGATGTCGCGAACAAGAATCACCTTGCCCAGGCATTCGGATTGTTCGGTATTCTTGACAAGTGTTGCACCGGGGGGAAGGGGTTTGGTGATGGACGTTGCGACCGCCTTGCCAATGTGCCCATTTGCCAGATGTATTTCAGTGGAACTGAGGATATGGGAGCAGGACAGGCTCTCTTCCATGAATTCGACGAATACTTTTCCAAAAACATCCGTACAGGTGTGCCCATTCATGTCGGACGGCTGCAGGTTGAACATGGCAAGCAGGCGTGGATTATACAAATTGATGGTTCCATCCGGGCTGGTCACCAGCAATCCATCCGCCATACTGTCAATGATGGCCGTGAGGGAGCCTAACGTGTCTTCCAACTCGCTGGTGGCACCCTTGATTGAAAGATCAAATGACTCAAAATGTCCCGACATTCCATAGGCCAGACGATTCAGGGCAACCCCCACATTTATCAAGGAATCATTCGAGGTGAAATTCAGACGTCCAGAAAAATCATTGGTTGAAAGTCTATGAATATAATCAATGACATCCTTTTCATTTCCAGCAAACCGCCGCCTCTCCATCGCAGAGAAAATTCCAAAAGTGATCCAGAAAAATATCATGGTAAAGACAATACTGGATAGTGCAGATTGTGTTGCCGTCAAACCTGTCAGCCAGACGAAGAGAAATACGACCAGTGACAAGCCAATTGTCCACCAGACAGGAGGTAAAGACTGTAATCTTGACCGGTTGGATGGTACGACGTCGGGAAAAAATGCACCTGCCCGATGATATTTGAGAAAATGGAATCTGGCCGGATCTTCCTCATGCTTTACAAGGTAATAAAAATCACAGACCATGCAGGATGGTTGTTTCGAAGCGTGACTGCCCTGGACAACACCGCCGCACAAGGTACCGGAAACTGCCCAGCAGATACGTCCCCCGTGGACACCTGAATTCAGTCCGGAAGACGAAACATCCGTTGCGGCTGGACAGACGCCAAGCTCCTCTTGATTCCTTCCTCCAGGTTCTCTTCCACAGTTTTTATATTCCCAGCAGTTGACACGTCTCGGCATGTTTCCCTTCCTCCCACAAAAAAATTGATGCGTCCATAAAATACTCCCCGAAGTCGGCATCATTTTCAGGTCAAGCGAGAGTGGTCACACCATCCCATTCCTGCCCCGGGTCTTTTTCCATCCATCCCAGACAACGTTGCAGATAGATTACGGAAGGTTTGTCCGTGGACTTGATACGAATCACCTGTGCAAAGGCTTCACTGGCTTGCTGCCATTGACGTTGGTTGTAGGCAGCCATTCCGGAATTGAAATATTCCAGCGCCTTGTCAACAGCAGGGAACTCTTGTTCGGTGACGTAATCAAGGATTTCAAAGATGCGTACCGGACGATGTTTCCCCTTGACTCGTACCCGGTCGATCTCGCGACTTCTCAAGGGTTTTTTGATGCGTGTGAACGTATTTTCGCTCAACAAGATCGGAGTGCCGTAATATTTGGTGGCTGATTCGATCCGGGCCGTCAGATTGACCTCATCCCCAATGACGGTGTAATCCATCCGTTTGGGTGATCCGATATATCCGGAGACCACCAGACCGGTATTGATGCCGATTCCGATCCGCAGAGGCCTGTTGCCTTTCCTGGCACGTGATGCGTTGAATTCCCGTAGCCGGATCATCATGTCTTGCGATGCCAGAACAGCGTTTTCGGCGTCATTACCGGTTGGCAGTGGCGTTCCGAAAACCGCCATGATGGCATCACCAATAAATTTGTCCAATGTTCCATCATTGCTGAAAATGAGGTCAACCATTCTTCCCAAATAGTCATTCAGCATGGCAATGGTTTCAAGGGCCGAAAGATCTTCAGACAGGGAGGTAAAGCTGCGCAGATCCGAGAAAAGAATGGTAACCTCCTGCTCGATGCCACCTAAAACCGAAACATCGTTCGTACCCAGGAAGTCGTCGATCACCTGGCTGGGCATGTAGCGGGAGAGGGCATTCTTGACACGTTTTTCGCGAGAAATGTCGTCGAACACCAGCAGACCACCGATCAACCGGCCATCCAGTCCCAGCATGGGAACCGTTGACAGGTTGATGCTGATGATTTTTCCTGACTTTGTAATCAAATTTTTTTCCGTTACGTCTTCCACTTTCCCCATTTCCAGAAGACGGTCGATTCGATCTCCCACCCAGGCGTTGGTCTCTCTGAAGAGTATTTGAGCAGAGTGTCCCGGAAGCTGGTCTGCATCGATGCCGAGAATGCGGAGAGCAGCTTGGTTGACTTTGACGATGGTTCCTTCCAGGTCAAAGGTGATCACCCCATTGGAGAGACTTTTCAAGATGTTTTCGTTGTAATTCTTGATTGACAAGGTTTCTTCGAACAATATGGCGTTACGCAAGGCGGTGGCGGCCACGACCGACAAGGTTGATGCCCGATGCAGATCAACAGCGCGAAACTCCTGTTGCGAGGAGCTGATGCCCAGAACCAGCATTCCTGCAACCTTGCCGGGATTTTCCAGTGGAACCATGAGAAGGGCGCAATCCTCCGACTGTTTCACTTGCCAGCGGGGATCTGACGTCAGATGATTGATGATCTCTCCATGTGCATGGGCTGTGATGCTGTGGAACAGCTCCGATTCGACAACCTGTGAAAAAAAAAGGTCGTCGGGAGACCGGCCAGACACACCGACCAGCCTTTGGTGACCGGTTTTTTGATCCGGCCAGAACACCACGCCCCATTCGGCAATGGATTCATGACCACAGAACTCCGCCAGCAGCGATTCTCCGATCTCCTTGACCACCATGGAATGGTTCAGACCCAAAACAGCGCGGTTCAAATGGGCATGGGATCGATACATTTCCAAAGTTTCAGCGGTCACCGCACGGCGGGCCAACTCGGATTCAACAATGGCTTGCAGGCCCATGATGATGAACTCGGCCTTGCTGGCAACATTTTTTCGCAACGACTCCGTACACTCATTTGGAAGGCGGATCAACAAATGGCCGATGATCTGTTCCTCCAATGATATGGGGGATTTGATGATTTCCTGACTTTCGAGAAAATCCATGTTCTTTTCATCCCCGGCAGCGCACAGAATCTGTCCCTCCTGATCCACGACCGCCAGGGAAAGACCCTGACCGAAACAGGCTTGCGCCTTATGCAGATGGTCGAGCAGGAATTTCCTGCCAACCAACCTCTTGAGTTTCAACATGATATAAGATATCCCTCGATGATCAGATCACGATGATCAAGTCATTTTGTAAAACCAGGTTCTCTCTCTTGTCGTCCTCCAGATGTCGCCGACCCGGAACATCGCCCACAATGCCCGGAAGACGGTGTAGGGAAGGCACGGGCGCTGATGTGATCGGGCATGGCTCTTCGCATCAACTGATGATATGCCGAACACGCGGCAGAAAATCGTGGACGACGACCGGTTTGACGGCAAAATCCACGGCTCCGAGGCGGAAGGCACGATCCCTGGTTTCTGTCTTGTCGTCGCCGGTGATCAGGATGACCGGGATGGCTTCGGTTTCCGGTTTTTTCTTGAGTTCCTTGATCAACTGGAAACCATCCATTTCCGGCATGGCAATATCGGTAATGATCAGATGCGGGAGTTCCCGGGCGATCATGGCCAGGGCTTCCTGGCCGCTGCCGGCTTCATGAATCGAGACATCCAGGGCCTCCAGGAAGGCGCTGATCATGACCCGATCCATGGCACCATCGTCCACAACCAGCACCCGGGGGCGCAGAGGGGGGAGCCAGATGGTAAACGTCGTGCCGGCACCGAGTTCGGATTGGGCTTCCAGACGGCCACCATGGGCCTTCATGATGTCAAAGGAAAAGGGCAAACCAAAGCCGGTACCGGTTTCGCCCATGGTCCCCTGGGTGGAAACCTTCTCCTCGATCTGGAACAGCTTCGGCAATACTTCGGGTGGAATGCCCACCCCGTAATCCAGGACCGCAATGGCCGTGGCATCATCGGGAGGGGAGATCAACTGGATCCGTCCGTTGGGATGGCTGAACTTGACGGCATTGGAAAGCAGATTCTGCACCACCTCGCCCAGCAGGGCCGGGTCACCATAGAGACGGCTCTCTTCGGGAATCTGGTTGGTGATCTGCAAACCCTTCTTGCGGCTGATGTATTCAAGCTTCTGGATGGCATCTTCCACCAGAAAGTGGCCATCGAAAAACCGTTTTTCCAGACGAATCTTGCCGGATTTCAGGCGACCGATGTTGAGAATTTCCTCGATCATCATGGTCAGGTTGCGACCGCTCGACAGGACATCGCCGAGGAGTTCCTTCTGCTCTTCGGTCAGGGGATTTTCCCGATCCTCCTGGAGAAACTCCAGGAGACTCATGATGGAACTGAGGGGTGCCCGCAAATCATGGGCCACCAGGGAGACGAATTTGTCTTTGAGACGACTCGCCTCTTCGGCCTCTTCCTTGGTCTGGATCAGGGCCGCTTCGACTTTTTTACGTTCCGTGATGTCCCGTGCCGAGGCGAGGATGAGACTCCCCTCGCCGGCATCGACGATCCGGCTTTTGATTTCCACGGGAAAGGAGGAGCCATCCTTGCGGCGGTGTACCCCCTCCACTGAAAGCGTGCCGGAAGTGCGAAGATCACGCACGTGATCTTCCCAGGAAGTGATCTGGACGGTTTCGCCTTGCAGCTCAGTCACAGTCAATTGCAGGAGTTCGTCCCGGGTATAACCCAGGGTGGTCCAGGCCGTGCGGTTGGCATCCAGGATGTGTCCCTGGTGCGGGTCGATCACGAAAAAGGCATCTCCGGCATGATCGATCAGGTTGCGAAATTTTTTCAGTTCCGCTTCGCGCAGCAGACGCTTCTGGATATCGCGAAAGGCACCGATGAGTTTTTTTTCGCCCTGGGAGACAAAGGAACCGGTGCTGATTTCCACCGGAAACGTGGAACCATCCTTGCGGCGCAGATAGCACAGAGGAATGTGGCGACCATCTTCGGAAAGTCCCTTGTCGCAGGCTCCCTGGACCGAGGTCGTGTCCACCGGGGAGGCAGAAAAATCGGTCATTTTCAGGGAGAGCAGTTCCGCCCGGGAGTGTCCCAGCATTTTGGCCATGGCCGGGTTGCAATCCTCGATGCGCATGGTCGTGGCATCCATGACCACAATGCCGTCGGTTTCGCTTTCGAAGAGGATGCGATTGCGTTCCTCGGTTTCCCGCAGGGATTGTTCGGTATGGCGGTGCGCACGCAGATCGTGCCCGATACAGAGAATTTCCGCCGGTTCTCCCCGGCCATCCAGAAGCGTGCGCCGGGTCCACAACAAACGCAGACGTTCGCCGCTTTTGGTGCAATGTTCGCTTTCATGGAGAGAAAACGACTCGACAGAACGGTTGATGGTGGTCAGGCCGACCTGGCTGGGATCGCCAGCACCATCCCGTTCCGGAACGAGAGTTCCCACCAAAGGGCGACCCTGGATCTCAGACAGGGAATAGCCGAACAGACGTTGGGCAAAATCATTGAGATAGGTGACCCGCCCCTGGCCATCCAGGCACAAGATGACGCTGTTGGCCATCTGTACCCAGTTTTGAAACCGGTCGGCAGGAATTTTGGGTGACGTGGCAGGGAAAAGAGGCGTGGAGGCAGCATCCGGTTGCGAAGCAGGGAGTGGCTGGGTATGCGCCGGTGCTTTGTTTTCCATGGGTGTGCCCGTGGGTCAATGAATCGAACGATGTATGCCAACACCGGGACAGTTCGTCGCATCATGCGCAACGGCCCAAAGCGCAAGCCCGCGCTCTGTTGCTGTTCCCCCAATCTCCGAATATACCAGGATCTGTTCGCGTTCGGAAGCACGCATGGCAATTTTTCCTGAATGTGGGCTTGCCGTCAGATCGTGTCCAGGGCAGCATCGGGCAGATTTTGTTTGAATTCATGACTGTTTTTCAGTATAGTCCCAGTATGGAGTTCTTTGCAAAAATGTCGGAAAAGAGTCAAAATTTGTGATAATTGAGTATACAACAGGTTGATTTCAAACGGCTCGCATTGTGCGAAAGGGTTCGATTTGGATTTTTTGCAGGGGACACGGTATAGTGTGGCATGTGGTTTATCTGTACGGCAGATTTGTGGATGTTGGTGGAACGGATGCGTGGAGATGAACCGATATGTGCGTTGTCCGAATATTGCCTTTTGGAGCAATTGCTGTGGAAACAATGCGATGGGTAGGATTCCGCCAGGTATATGCCAGTGGTTCTGAAATATCCCAAGGATGTTCGTAGAACATTTCTTGTTTGGCAGCTCGACAAGGTTACGGACAGGGGTATGACATGCTGACAATCACTGTGCAATGTGAGGTTCCAGTAGAAAGAACAATCACCGTCAAATTGCCAGATCAGATTGAGCCGGGCATACACGATGTGGTTTTAGTGTTCGACCAAAGTGCGTCTCACCGAAAAATCCCTGACGATGCTCAAAATCTTA
The DNA here is from genome assembly GCA_015228935.1 of Magnetococcales bacterium. Classification (NCBI taxonomy): domain Bacteria; kingdom Pseudomonadati; phylum Pseudomonadota; class Magnetococcia; order Magnetococcales; species Magnetococcales bacterium. Next base: position 57,563 of record JADGCO010000013.1, read on the forward strand.
TGAAACTGTCTGGCACTGTTCCTTCCTTCGCCAGGATCGATGGCGTTGCCTGGCAGCGATCCTTGCGGGAAGAATGGAAATGAGGTTTCTATTCGACACCAATGCCGCCATCAATTTGTTGAGCGGAAAGATCGTTGATCCTTTACCGGAAGGCCAATATGGCATGTCCATCATCAGCGAAATCGAATTGCTTTCCTATCCTTCTCTGACTTCAGAGGAAGAACAAGCCATCCACACACTGATAAGGAAGGTGGAACGATTGACCCTGGACAATGCAATTCGAGACCAGGCCATTGCTTTACGACGTGGCCATAATTTGAAACTGCCCGATGCGGTCATTGCTGCCACGGCCATGGTCTGGAAGTCCACTCTTTTCACCAATGATCAACGTCTCCACCAGGTTCCGGGCTTGACGGCAATAACTTTGAATATCAAAACCCCAGAACATTGAAGGAAGAGCGGGAATATATAATTACGATCCAGGAACCTGGACACAGGGTGTGCCTGCGTCCGACATGAAAACGGGCAATTTGATGCATCAATCTCTCGGGTAAGATAACAGCAGGTGGAACTGAAGGATTGGGAGGGTGGTACGCACAATTTGATGATGGCATTGTGTCGTCATGACAGCACCATGCCTGAATGGTAAAAAGTCGGTAGTGTCAGCCAGCACTCTTTTTGCTGAACATGGCCATGGCCTTGGCATATTTGAAAAAACTGTTGCCGCAGCCGATGACGACATGCACCAGGCCCGGAATACCATCCAGGAATCCCCGGCGGATGAGATAAAATTTGATGAATCGCACCAGGGGATTGAGCAGCAGATGATGGAAACGAGGACGCTGCCCCCGGGCGAGCAGTCGCTGGGCTTGCAGGGTGGTGTAGTGGTTTTGTTTGGCCAGATAGGTTTCCAGACTCTGCTCGGATTCGTGCAATAAATCCCCGGACAACCACCCCACCGTGCCGGTGGTGATGACATGTTCGTGGATGGGATCCAGGCTCCAATGGGCATGATCGCGGTGATACAGGCGCAGATTGGGATCGGGATACCCTTCGCCATGACCCAACCAGCGCCCCATGAACCGATTGCGGCGGGCCATCCGGAAGGCATGGTGTCGGGGGACCCCGGTCAGAGTCTGGAGCAGGCTGGCACGCAACTCTGGCGAAATCCGTTCATCGGCATCCAGGGAGAGAATCCAGGGATGGCGGGCCATGGTGGCGGCAAACTGTTTCTGGGGACCGAAGCCGAGCCAGGGCTGCTCGATGATTCTGGCCCCGGCCTGGCGGGCCAACTCCAGGGTGTGATCGGTGCTGCCGGCATCCACCACCAGGATTTCATCGGCAAAATCCAGGGATGCCAGACAGGGTCCGAGTACGGATCCGGCATTGAGGGTGATGATCACCGCCGAGACGGGAGTACGGGGAGACATGACGGCGGCAAACAAATCCCCGGGTTGGGTTTCTTTCATGACGGTGCCAACCAGGCCCGGGGTTCGAGTTTCTCGCCTGGCAGCGGCAAACCAAGCCCGGGTTGCAGTGCCTCCCAGACCCGTTGCGGGGCAAGAGTGGCCAGACAGGGGGGATGGCCGGGGTGAATTCCCGGCGGGGGGTGACACACCCGCCGCATGCACGGCGCACAAGGAAAATCAGCCGCCAGCAATGTTTGTCGGGAACGGGCCACGCCCGAATAATCCGGATTGGTGGCACCAAACAGGGTGATGCCCGGAATATCCAGGGCACCGGCCAGATGGGCCAGGCCGGAATCCAGACCAACCACGGCAGCAGCCCCAAGCAAATGGGCCGCCAATTCACCCAGACGCAGGGCCGGCAGAACCCAAACGCCATGACCAGTGGCCGTTGCCATACGTTCTGCTCTCTGCCGTTCCTGGAGCGTGCCCCAGGGAAGCCAGATATGGAAATGTGTCTGGGTGCGGATGTGCCGGGCCAGGTCGATCCAGCAGGCCTCGGGCCAAGCCTTGCTGCTCCAGGCCGTGCCATGCAAAAAAACCACATAAGGATGTTCCGGTCGGGCCAGGACGGGCAGGCGGTGCCGATCCAGGCCAAAATCGGGTGGTGTGGCGGGCAATGGATAGGCCAGGACTTCCGCCAGCAGGTGCCGGAGTCGCGCCACCACATGGTCAAGACCGGCAGCAGCCACGGTTGTCTGGTAGAATGGCAGGGCATACCGTTCCCGGACCCAGGTTCGATCCGGTCCGAACCGCCGGCCCTGTGCCAGACGGGCCAGAATGGCACTTTTCAACAAACCCTGGGCATCCACGATGTGGGTAAACTCCTCGCCTCGCATTCTGGTCAAAAACTGCTGCAACTCGCCGCGACGCCAGGCCTGCATGGGGGAACGACGCCAGCGGCGCAATGCCACGGGAATGATGTGATCCACCCCCGGATGCCAACCGACCATTTCGGCCAGATTTTCTTCCACAACCCAACTCAAACGCAGGTCGGGACATGCCCGTTTGGCATCGGTCACGGCAGGCAGCATGTGCAGGACATCCCCCAGGGAGGATGTTTTGATCAGGAGGAGATTGACAGTCACCCGATCCGCTCCAAAAGCCGTTGTGGCAACGGTGGATGGGGTGCGATCCGGGATTGCCACAGGGTTTCGAGGGGAATATCCGGACGCCACAGGGTGCCATCGGGCCGGCTGCGCCAACGGGCATGCAACCAGTTGTATTGCTCGGGCCACTCCAGGATCCAGGGTTCAAAGGCAGCCTGGATGCGGGCCGTAAAGAGTTCCAGTTCGGCGGGCGAGGCCGTTGACGGCGGCGGTTCGAGGGGGGTGCCGATGCGGATGAGCGACTCTCCCGGTGCGGTGCGAATGCCGGCGACCGGGACAACCCGACAACCGTACTGACTGGCCAGTCGGGCCGGACCTGCCGGACATTGGGCCGGAATGCCCAGAAAGGGGGCCGTGATGCCTCCCCGCCGGGTGTTGATATCCACCATGAGACCCAGAATCTTGCGGTCGGCAAGGGCACGCACGGCAGCACGTGTCTCGTTGCGACGAATCATTTCGACGCCATAGTCACGGCGTACCCGCTTGAATTCCCGTTCACTCAGGGGATTGTTGGCATGGCGATACACCACCACCAGGGGTAACCCCGCATCCGCGCCGTGTTTCAAGGCAGGTTCCCAGGAACCCAGATGCATACAGGCCACAATAACGCCTTCTCCCCGGGCATGGAGGGCGGACAACTGGTCCAATCCCTCGAAGCGGCAACGGCATTCCCGGACCCGCAACCCTTCCAGATGGCTGAGAAAAATATTTTCAAAGACCAGTGTCGCCAGCCGGTCCAGGCGGGAACCCGACAGCTCCGGACCATAGACCAAGCGCAGATTGGTACGTGCCCAGGCCCATTCGGAACGTAAAACGTGGTGGGCGTGCCGGGCCAGCCACCGTATCCGCCGGGTCACAACGTCCATCTCCCCCTGCCGAACCCAGGCAAGAACGCCCCGCAAGACCAGCCATTCCAGAACATGTGAAATTTTGGGCATTTTTCCGGCGCAAAACCCTGTTGACTGTTGGCAACCGAGGCTGGGCATCATGGTCATGCGGTGATTTCCAGGGTTTCGGCCTGAATTTCGGCCTGAGGTAAAAAGGTCCGGTCATCTTCCACAGGTTCCAGGTAGAGGTCAATAGCCTCGTGAATGCTTGCCAACGCTTCTTCCCGAGAATTGTCCTCGCTGATGCAGCCTGATCAGGCGGGAACGACCACGGTATGACCGTCTGCCTCGCCTGGTTCGAGGACGGAGATGCATGATCACGGCAACAAAGGCAGGCCCAGCTCGGCAAGGAATTGGTTATGACGCTGTTTGGCTTCACCGATCTTTTCCTCGGCGGCCATAAGGTCTGCATGCACTTCGGCAAGATTGATCTCATCCTCCGCCTCGGCTGTGCTGACGTAGCGGGAGATGTTCAGGTTGAAATCATGTTCTTCCTCAATGATCTCCAATGACACGCGCCGCGAATAGCGGGCTTCTTCCTTGCGGTGCTGGTAGGTATCGATGATCTTTTCGATGTGTTCGGGCAAGAGCTGGTTTTGCCGCTTGCCTTTCTCGTAGTGTTCGGCTGCGTTGATGAACAGCACATCATCCGGTTTCTTGCATTTTTTCAGCACCAGGATGCACACCGGGATGCCGGTGGAGAAAAACAGGTTGGCCGGCAGGCCGATCACCGTATCGATGTGGCCGTCTTTCAGCAGCCTGGTGCGGATGCGTGCCTCGGCACCACCCCGGAACAGCACGCCGTGCGGCAGGATGATGGCCATCACCCCGTCCGGCTTCAAGAAGTGGAACCCGTGCAACAGGAAGGCAAAGTCCGCCGCCGACTTCGGTGCAAGGCCATGGTTCTTGAAGCGTACATCCTCGGCGAGCGCACCCGTAGGCTCCCATCGGTAGCTGAACGGCGGATTGGCCACCACGGCGTCGTGTACTGGTTCAGCGTGAATCCGACAAACGACCATCGCGGATAAGCTACTTTTCATTCCCCATTCGGCATCTTAACGTGCCGAGAGTTGCGTTTTTTAAGGCATCCTGGATCTACCAACTCGATATGCAGGAAACGAGGGGCGATTGACCCCTCGTCCTCAATATCGACTCGGTGAGTCCAACCAGGTTATCCCTTGGTGGGTTGCTCGCCAGCATTGCCCAC
>JADGCO010000014.1 GCA_015228935.1 Magnetococcales bacterium
AAATTGGAGTCTGCGGTTTGTGGACGCCCAGTCACTGGAAGAGATATTCGCAGACCAGGTATGATATTCAGACTCATCCTTGGAAAAATATCAAAATATATGCATATCTGACATGACTCACAGAGAGATTTACCATCGACTCGTTTGCGAAGAAAATCAGGATATATTGTATCCTTTGATCCAAGAGGCATGCACGTCTATCGGATATAAATTTCTGGACATGAAAATATGCAGTTCAGATGGTTTCAAATACATAGAGTGTGACATCGACACTGAAGAAAAATTCCAGGGAGTCATGATTGGTTTTATTCTTGACATCAGGAATATTATACCAGAATATGACAAAGAAAGTTACTATTTACCTGTTGTCATGTTTTGCACAACATATCAAGAAAATATCAAAAAACTCCTTAACAAGGAAATCACGATAAAGCATGAGCTGATGCATGTAAGAGACGTTCTTGACATGATTGAAAAAGATCCAAAATACACTGAAAAAGTCGCAAAATACAGCATGAACAACGATACTATTTCTGTCAAGAATTTGCCGAAAAGTATCGAATTTGAAATATTCAGGCTGTTCAATCTTGAGCCGCAAGCATCAGAAGAAGATTATAAAAATGGGGAGAATTATGTGTTGATACCATTAAAAAACGGGGAAATTTATCGGATTGACGACATACCTTTGGATAAATACATCCGCATCGCGATTGCTTCTGATATTGAAAGAGTCAAGAATATTTACCTGAATAAATTCCCACGGAATCCCATGGTCAAGAAAATAATCCTTCACCACATAAGGCAAGCTGTGAAACGCCATGGTAAAAAAATTTTTGGAAGTGATTTGCCACATGTTTTAAAAAATTTACAATGAACATTCAAGCGAAAACCAAAAAAGCCTCTGTTCACTATAAACTTTATTCACGAGATGGAGAATCTACAATCCCCAGTCGCTCCATCACCAGAAAAATTTCCCGGCTGATCCAGGCATCGGTGGCGGCGTATTCGACCTGGTAGGGTTGCAGGTCTGGGGTTTCCCAATTGGAGCATTGTGCCCGTTTGGAGATTCGGAAACCAAACAGGGTGGCGGCCATGCTGCGCAAGCCACGGCTTTCCATGCCGGCCCGTTCGGCCACGACCCCCAGATCCATGAAACCCCGCGGCTCGAAGGCAAAGAGTGCCTGCAACTGGCGAATATCCTGATCCAGTCCCACGCCCACCTTGAGAATGCCTTCGTGGTTCAGAATACGCGCAAGCGGAATGAAATCCTCGATGCGATGCAACTGGAAGAGGATGACTTCGTTGGCACCGGCGAGCTGAATCAACGAGGGCTGGTGGGAAACTCCCTTGCGAAAAGCCGGTCGGGTTTCGGTATCGAACCCCAACACCCGCTCCTGACCCAGGGTGACAAGCGCCGCATCGATCTCTTCAGCCGAATGGACAAGACGCACCGGCCCGTTCCATCGTTTGATGGGCAGGCGGTTGATCTCCTCTCTGGTCAATTTGCGGGCATACTGCTCGGGTATGCCGGTGGCACTCATGAACCATCCTTTCGCCAAGGGTGAACCCGTGACTTGTTGGTATCACAAAAGGGTGTCCGAGGCAATTCCGGGAGTCAACTCAGGCCAGGAAAAAGAGAAACGGGCACCCAATTGGTATCATGCGGTTTGGAGTTGGCGTCCTTCTTTCAGCATGGCGGTCAGATCATCGGCAGGAACAGCGGCACTGAACAAGAATCCTTGCATTTCATTGCAGCGCAAATCCCGCAGGATGGCCAATTGGTCTTCCGTTTCCAGGCCTTCCACGACCACTGTCTGGTCCAGGCTGTGGGCCATGGCAATGATGGCACTGACGATGGCGGCATCACCCGGATTGTTGCTGATGTCACGGACAAAGGATCGGTCTATTTTCAGGGTTTTGAAGGGAAACTGCCGCAACTGGCTCAGAGACGAATATCCGGTGCCAAAATCATCAATGGAGAGTTTCACTCCCAATTGACTGATTCTGTTCAAAATTTTTACCGCCCGCTGCACATCCTCCATGATGGCGCTTTCGGTGATTTCCAGATCGAGCTGCGAAGGATCGATTTGATATTGCGTCAGCAGGTTTTCCACGATGGCGGCCAGGTCCTGCTTTCTGAATTGGACAGCCGAAAGGTTGACACCCACCCGGATCAGAGGCAGACCCATTTCCCGCCAGGCAGCGATTTGTTTACAGGCGGTTTGCAGGACCCACTCACCGATGGGCACAATCAACCCGGACTCTTCGGCCACCGGAATAAAATCACCCGGGGGAATCAGATTGCCATCCTTGAACCAGCGCACCAGGGCTTCGGCACCGATCACCTTGCCGGTCTTGAGATCCACCTGGGGCTGATAGTAAAGACGCATCTCCCCCCGTTCCACGGCATGGCGCAAACGATTTTCCAGATCGAACCGGCGTCGGGCGGTTTCCGTCATTTCGGCGGAGAAAAACTGATAGCTGTTGCGGCCTTTTTTCTTGGCATGGGCCAGGGCCGTGAAGGTGTTTTTCACGACTTCCTGGGCTTCAACCCCATCCTGGGGAAAAAGTGTGATGCCCATGGCGGCAGAAATTTCGACTTCCTGGCCATCCAGACGTAACGGCAGGGAGAGTCCTTCATAAACCTTGCGTGCCACGACCCCGGCATTGCGCACCGCGCCGGAGCCATCGTCAATTTCAGTGAGCAGCAAGGCAAACTCATCGGCACCGATTCGTGCCACGCTGTCGCTGGTTCGCAGGCAATGGATCAATCTTTTTGAAACTTCGACGAGCAGACGGTCCCCGAAAGCCGGACCAAGAGAGTCGTTGATCAACTTGAAGCGGTCCAGGTCCAGGAACATGGTCCCCACACTGCGATTCCGGCGCTTGGCCTGGGTCAGGGACTGCTGCAACCGGTCTTCGAAAAGCAGCCGATTGGCCAACCCGGTCAGAGGATCCAGACCCGAATTGTTGGTTTGTTCCTGGCTTTTGACTGGCAGGAAATCGACCAGGCGGGTCAGTTGCCCGACATAGAACCGCACCCTGTCCTGGCCTTTGGCCGGCAACAACGCATTGACCCGCAAACGTGCCCGCAGGATGGTGCCATCCTTGTCATGCGGCCTGAGATCCCCCTGCCAGAAGCCGCTGAACCAGATCTCTTCGAGCATGTCGTCAAAAAAGTCGGCATCCTCGCCCCATTGGCGCAAAAAACGCAGAATATTGCGACCTTCCAGATCGGCGGGACCGTATCCCAACAAACGACAAAGTGCCTGATTCACCCGACGAATGTTGCCCAACGAATCCACCACCAGGACCCCATCCTGCGTGTCGCTGAGGATCACTTCCAGCAGGCGGGTATTGAAAAAACCCGATTTGATTTTCAAGGTGTCATGCATCCCGGTCCCCTCCGGAAATGTGTCGGTCGGCGCGGATCATCTCCTCCATGGCCATGCGAATCCTGCCAACCCGCTCTGCCAGCGGGGGATGGGAATGATTCATGAAGACATAAAACGGATGCGGAGTCATATGCGACAGATGATCTTTTGCCAATTTTTTCAGCGCGTCAACAAGTGATTCGCCATCACCGCAGGTCCGGGCCGCAAACCGGTCGGCGGCATATTCGTGTTGCCGCGAACGCCATTTTAACAGCGGGGTCAACAACAATTCCACGGGTGTCATCAGCAAGGCAAAAAAAATCAGTCCTGCATGCACGGAAGGAACAGTCACATGGAAGGCCTTGTAAAGATCGGGCACCGTCAGACACAGTGACAGGAGGTAGAGCATCATACCCAGATTCAAGATACCAAGGAGCAGGGATTCATGGAGATGGCGCTGACGCCAATGGCCCACCTCATGAGCCAGGATTGCCTTCAGCTCTGATGATGTATACCCCTGGATCAGGGTATCAAACAAGACTATACGACGAAACCGACCGAAACCGGTAAAAAAAGCATTGGCCTTGGTGGAACGCCGTGAACCATCCATCACCACAATATCGGCCACGGGAAATCCGACCGAACGGGTATAGGTCAACAGGGTCTCCTTCAACTCCCCCTCCGGCAGGGGAGAAAACCGGTTGAACAGGGGCATCAACCAGATGGGCACAATGATTTGCATGAGCAGGGCAAATCCGGCCATCACCCCCCATCCTGCCAGCCAGGCCCCCGGTCCGAAACGTTCAAAAAGCAGAAGAATTCCAGCCAGCAGAGGCCCACCCAACACCAGCATGAGAAACAGTCCCTTGACGGAATCCAGGATGAAGGTTCCGATAGAGGTACGGTTGAAACCAAACCGGGCCTCCAGAACAAAGGTGGCATAAATGGTGAAAGGAAGAGAAAGGAATCGGCTTGCCAAGAGCAGGGTACCGATATAAAACAGACCCGATGCCAGGGGGCTCCATTGCAGCGTGCGCACGGTTGCATCCAACCAGGAAAAGCCGTGACCGAACCAAAACCCTGCCAAAATCGCCAGATCAAAAACGGCCTGCACCATATGCAGATGGGTCTGTGCCCGTATGTAGGTCTGGTGACGAAGGTATTGTTTGCCGTCGATGTCCTTGGCAAACTCTTCTGGAATGCCCTGGCGCAGGGATCGCAGGTTGAGTCCCTGTGCGACCAGATCAATGACCAGTCCAACCCCCAACGCCGTCAGGATCATCCAACCATGCAGATTCATTATGTCTCCACCCCCTGGTCACCACACCCTGGCCGGCAATTTACGCCAAACCAAAAAGAAACGCTGATTTTTTGAGCCATTTAAAGCATAATTACGCCATCATCACCAGCCACTTCGAGGAACGACATTGAAAAAAGGAATTATTTTGGCTGGCGGTAGCGGTTCCCGCCTGCACCCTGCCACCCTGCCCATTTCCAAACAGCTTCTGCCGATCTACGACAAGCCGATGATTTATTATGGCCTGTCGGTACTCATGCTGGCGGATGTGCGCCATATCCTGATCATTTCCACCCCCAAGGACCTGCCCCGCTTTCGGCAATTGCTGGGCGATGGCCCATCTCTCGGGTTGCAACTGGAGTATGCCGAGCAGGCCCATCCGGGAGGTCTTGCTCAGGCTTTCATCATTGGTCGGGAATTTATTGGCGACGATGCAGTCAGTCTGATCCTGGGAGACAACATTTTTTTTGGTCACGCCCTGCAACACAAGCTCCAAAGCTGCTCCAGCCGCAACTCGGGTGCAACCATCTTTGCCTATCCGGTCAAGGATCCTACCCGGTATGGCGTGGTCGAAGTGAATGACAAAGGCGTGGCCCTCACCCTGGAAGAAAAACCCGCCCGTCCCCGTTCCAATCTGGCCGTCACCGGTCTGTACTTCTATGATAATCAAGTTGTTGACATAGCCAATAAAATACTCCCATCTCCTCGCGGTGAACTGGAAATCACCGATGTCAACAAAACCTATCTGCAACAGGGTCAATTGCAGGTCGAAATGTTGGGACGCGGCCACGCCTGGCTGGATGCCGGAACCGAACAATCCATGTTGGAAGCCGCCAATTTTGTTGCTGCCATCGAGGGACGGCAGGGATTGCGCATCGGCTGTATCGAAGAGGTCGCCTGGCGCAAGGGGTGGATCTCCACCCAGGATTTGATCGCATGTGGACGCCGCATCCCCTCTTCGGGGTACGGCCAGTATCTGCTCGATCTTGCCCAAAACTCTCAATCCGTGCCACGTTCATCCGATTGACATCCAGGTCACGCACTCACACAATTTCGGGTTCAACTCCTTTGCCATAATAGTCTGGGACTCATAATCGTCATGGTAAAAAAAATATTCTCCCTCGCCATCCGGGTCGCCTTGGTTGGTGTGTGTCTGGTCTTTCTGTTGTGGGAACTGGACATGGAGCAAATGATGGCCACGTTTCGCACATTCGATCCCTGGCGCATGGCGATGATGGAGTTGGTCGTTCTGGCAACCCTGCTGGTCCCAACCCTGCGTCTGATGTTTCTGACCAGACATCGCATCAAGTTTCCTCTCTCCATGCAGGCCGTTGTTCTCTGTCTCGGTCTGAACAATATTTTTCCGGCCAAACTGGGTGAGTTGGCCAAGGTTTCCTTCCTCCGCCAAAAAGCCGATATTCCCATGAGTCATGGCCTGGGAATCGTTTTTTGGGAACGTTTTTTTGATTTGAATGCCGTCCTGCTCTTTGGGGTTATCACCGCCTACCTCCTGGATAAATCCCTCCTGCTGGTTCCCCTGACCATGGTGGTTGGAATTTTTTGGGTCTTTCTGGTCTTGAATAATTATTTTCCAAATATTTCACGTTTATTGTTGCGTCTGATTCCCCTGCCAATCTTGAAAAATTTTGTCGCTGCCATACTGGATCACCTTCAGGAACGTTTCGAATGGAAATTTTTATGGGTATTGGGCTGGTATACCCTGCTTGCATGGATGGCATACTCTGTGATGGTCTTCATTTTCCTGCTCTGGATTGCCGGACTGAATCTGACCGTTGCCCAGGTTGCTGCGGTATTTGTCATGTCTTCCATAGGAGTATCCCTGCCCTCATCGCCCGGGGGCCTGGGCGTTTATGAAGCGGCTATCGTTCTTTCCCTGGGATGGTTTGGCGTGGCCAAGGAGACGGCCCTGGTGGTCGGTCTGGCCATGCATCTGCTTCAGATGTTGCCGGTCATCATCGGCAGTCTGGCTATTTTGTTTGCCACCAAACTGGATCGGAATGAACTTTTGCGGATTAAACCCAGACAATCGTGAGGTCAAAACGGCGTGTATCCCCTTCTTGCCTTGTTGCCCCATCTGGAGGCTGTGGTCGTCGGTGTGACCTTGGTGGTCCTGCTGGTCGGCTTTATCGCCATCCGCACCCAACAGGTTGCCCTGCACAAAAAATGTATGCTTGGAGCCTCCGTGCTTTCCGTCGTTTTTCTGGTTCTCTACTTGACGGATCATGCCATGACCGGCATGCGACCCTTTCCAGGAACCGGCTGGTTGCGTCCGACTTTTTTCACCATCCTGATCACGCACGTTGGCGCTGCCATCTCCCTTCTGCCACTGCTTTTTTTGACCTTGCGCCACGCTTTGCACCAACGATGGCCGGAACATCACCGGCTGGCTCATCGGACCCTGCCCATCTGGTTCTATGTCACATCGACCGGCCTTGTGGTCTATCTGATGACCCACCATCTGCCCCATTCTTGAATATTGCATATCTGGATACCTGCCCATGAACGCATTCGACAACTCTTCTGGCGCTTCCTCTGGACTCTCCGACAAGGATTTCAAGCGACTGAGCGATTTCATCTATCAACAGGCCGGTATTCTGATGCCGATGTCCAAGAAGACCATGCTCACTGCCCGAATCCAAAAGCGCCTGCGCACCCTGGGCATGCACTCTTTCCCGGAATATGTGGAAATGGTCCTCGATCCCCGCCACAAGGGAGAGGAACTGATCAACTTCATCGATGCCGTCACAACCAACAAAACAGACTTTTTCCGGGAACCCAACCATTTTGACTATCTGAAAGGAACCGTGCTGCCGGAACTGCTGCAAACCACGGGGGCTGGCCTGCAACGCCGACTCATGGTCTGGAGCGCGGCCTGCTCCACGGGAGAAGAACCCTATACCTTGGCCATGGTGATCAAAGAGTTCGGCGAAACAACAGGAAAAAATTTCAACGCCAACATTCTGGCCACCGATCTCTCCACCAAGGTTCTTAAAAAAGCCGCCATGGGCGTTTATGAAATGGAAAAGGTGGCCCCCGTACCCATGCACTTGAAAAAAAAGTATATGTTGAAAAACAAAAACCCCCACAAACCCATGGTCAAAATGGGCCAGGATTTGCGCTCCATGATCCGGTTTCAGCAACTGAATTTCATGGACAATGATTATGGCCTCAAAGAACGCATCGATGTCATTTTCTGTCGTAACGCCATCATCTATTTTGATCGCCCCACCACCCAGGCCATCATCAATAAATTCTGCCGCTATCTGATACCGGGGGGATACCTCTTTGTCGGCCATTCAGAAACCCTGAACAACTTGAAAGTACCCGTAGTCCAGGTCGCACCCACCATCTATCAGCTACCAAAAAATTAAGTAACTATTCAGCATCTCCATTTAAAACGTTTGAAAAACTGGGATGGGGGTCCAGGGGGAAGGGCTGTGCCCTTCCCCCTGGCAGGGTTTGGGGCGGAACCCCAACAAGGTCTTTTATATCAAATCCTTTTTTTTGCAAGGGTTCTGAATAGATACAAAATTAATAATAAATGAAAGCACCGCAACTGCGGCGCTATTCCAGGCCAATCCTCATTCGTGCAATGCTGGAGCATCCGGCAAAGTGAGCGGCGTGGACACAGGCAACGCCTCTCCCGCAACCGTAAAAGCCCGACTCAAAGGAAAGTGCAAGGAAGGCCACTCTCCTTTGACCAGATTGGTCACTTCCGCTCCTCGAAATACCAAATATCCGTAAGGACCATAATGAGGTATTTTACGGGCCAAGGTCATCCAGGTTTCCGGTGTACCTGTCAATACCCGTACCAGGGTTAGTTCGGGTTGCCCCGGATGGGTCAAAACCAGCACAAGGCTGTGATCGTGGCGGGAATAACTTTGACCAGCAATACGCACCTTGTCGGCCTCCAGAATAACGCCGAGTTGGTCCAGGGTTTTTGTCAGGAGTGGATCGAAACGACTGCTCGTGCCAGTCAACCAGACCACCCCCTCACTCGGTAAGGAAATCTGTTCACCTTTCTCGGAAACCAAAACCGGTTCCCCCTTCCCGGATTCCAAAACCGGTTCCCTCTTCTCGGCTGTCAAAGGCGGCTCCCTCTTCCCGGATTCCAAAATCTGCCCCGAGGTGATGGAAACCGATACTCCCCACTGTTTTCCCACCTCCTGGATGACCGGCAACAGGGACTGGTCTTCGTCCCCTTCATGCAAAATCAAGCTGTTTCTGGCCGCAAATGCCCGGGAAAGAGTGGGGGGTTGTTCCGCCGCATGCAGGCGTCGCAACAGGTCGAACCGGGGATCCACATCCAGCCGCAGGGGAGTTTGCGCAAACTCCCAAACAAAATTTTGTTCCAGCTCCGTAAAACGAATTTTTTCCATCCGGATGGCATCGACACCTGCCAGGGTTATGGCAACCGGTACGGTCCATTGCAGGGCTGGTGGTGTCTGGGCAAGGGTTAATGTCAATTGCTGGCGTTGGTTGGCCGTCCGGGTCACTTTGGCCTGCACCAGAGAAAGAGTCGGTATCCCGGTCCGGGTGAGCCATTGCTGAAAAAAATCTTCAAAATGACGGCCCGTTACAGCGTCGAATGCCTGACGCAGGTCGGTATAAGAGGCTTTGCGGAAACGATTGTCCCGGAAAAAACGCTGCAATCCCGCCAAAAAAAGCTTGTCGCCCATCTCCTGCCGCAACATGTGAAAAAACATCATCGCCTTGTCATAACCAACGGCCTGGGAAACGTTGTCGTGGCGTCCCAGAAAGCGATTCAGGGGAAAATCGTTGTCATCCTGGACAAAGCTGGTCAATTTTCCCAGGGCCTGCCGCCGAAAGAGCCAGGCTTTGCCTTTTTCCTCCCGTCCATGATGATCCGCCAGATAGGCCGTCAACCCTTCACTCCAGTTGCCTTCCTGAAGGTTGACAAAGACCCCATTCCCCCACCAGTTATGAAGAATTTCATGGGGATAGGAAGTTTCAAGAATGAAGGGCAGGCGCAACACCCGGCTGCCCAGCAGGGTAAAAGAGGGCATCCCGTAGCCGCTCTCCCAAAAATTTTCCACGACGGCAAACTTGGGGTAGGGATAAGGCCCGAGCAGGGCAGCATAGCGACGCAGATAGTGCCGGGCCAGGGCCAGAAAACGTTCGGCCAGGGCCGGATCCGCTTCCCGCAGAAAGACCATGAGTTCAACGCCATCGGCCTGGCTGGCATATTCAATCCAGGGTGCGGCGATGAGGTGGAGTTCATCCGTGGGTTGGGCGACGTGCCAGCGCGTCAGGAATTGGCTCTCCGGGGTGACTCCCGGAACCCTCTCTCTGGATCCCTGGGAGACAACCTGCCAGCCCGGCGGCACTGACACACTGAGATCATAGGTAACCAGGGACTCTGCAAATTCAGGCACCCAACCAGAACCATCCGCCAAAAACACCCCTTTATCGCTGATATGGCCCGGCGTGGTCTCATGCCCACCGCGATAGGATTTTGCCTGTGCAGTCAATGGATGATGGATTGTGCCCTGATAGTGCAGGGTCAACATCAGGGGTCCTCGGTTGTCGCCGGGAAGATCAATCGTGTAACGACGCAAATGGGAAGGATCGGCCCCCACATTCGCAACTGGATGCACGGGTGGTTCGGCGGCAATGATTTCCAGATTGGCATGCAGCCAAAAACCGATTTGTTCCAGCGCCGCAACATCCGGAATCCGCACGGTATCGCGTCCTTCCAAAAAATGGCGGGCCGGATCCAACGCCACCTCAACCTGATGATGCAACAGGCCCGTGACCGGCTCGGCCCGGGATAAATCAATATTTAACATACTGAAAAAAAACAGAAAAAATATCATCATCCGGACCATGGGAATGTCCTGCTCTCTGGAGTTGGAAATCACGACCAAACGAAAGCATATCATGGATACGGAAAAATCATGATAGAATGGCGTGAGAATCCGGCATACAAAAAAAATCCTGGGAGATCCGACATGCAACTGATCGATGTGCGCGAAGCCAACGGCCAACTCACCGAGTTGGTCAAGAAAGCTGTCAAAGGTGAAGAGGTGATTCTGACCGAGGATGGCCAACCGTGCGTCAAACTGGTCGTCATGGAACCGGTCCTGGATCCCGCCCTGGCAAGGCAACCCAGAAAACCCGGCAGCGCAATAGGAAAAATTCTCTATATAGCCCCTGATTTTGATGCACCATTGGAGGATTTCAAGGATTATATGTAATGCAGATTCTGCTGGATACCCATGTGTTTTTGTGGTGGATCAACAGTCCCAACCACTTGTCAGGCCATGCCAGGGATTTGCTGTCCAATCCGCAAAACAGCTTTATCCTCAGTCTGGTCAGTGTCTGGGAATTGGCAATCAAGATCAGGCTTGGAAAACTCCATTTTTCTGAACCTCTCGACCAGTTTGTATCCTGTGAAGTGACAGGCAATCAATTCCATCATCTGGACATCAAACTCCAGCATGTCACCAGGGTTGCCACTTTGCCGTTGCATCACCGGGATCCATTTGACCGGTTGCTCATTGCCCAATCCCTGGTGGAAGAGATGCCGATTTTATCCGCTGATGGCACTTTTGATTCCTATGGTGTCACACGGCTTTGGTCATCATAATCGATACGCAGGCAGGGGCGGAGCAGCCCGATCCATCCGGCTGGATGCCGATCAAGATAGGAGAATTGACGACGATGATGCAGCGCAAAGGTGGTTACAAAATGGGCTGGCTTGGACTCTGGATCGTGCTGGGCGGCATGCTGGCAAACCCGTTACCGCTGACGGCTGAAGAAGCCGCCATACCGGATCAGCTCGCATCCGGGACCACCCTGGCTGATTTTCAAAAGCGGGAACGCACGGTTGCGGCCCTGCTGGAATCCTATCACCGTTTGCTGGGTGTCCGGGGTCAGAAAGCGGATGTTTCCGAGCAGGAGATCCGGTCTCTTCTGGAAAAAGCCAAAGCCCAGGTGGCCCATGACAAACTGGCCGAGGGACATGCCACCCTGGAGGAGACCTATATAAAAATTCGCACGGCCATCAAAAGCCTGCAAACCGCAAAAAGCCCCCTGGCTGCGGACAACAAGGATGCCGGTGCCTCGGAAAAAATTGTGGCTGAGCGTGAGTATACCCGCCTGCGCAGCAGTTTTCAGGCCTTGCAGGAGGCCCGGCAACGGATCAGTCGGGAAAAAGGGGTTGATCCACGCGCCTGGGCAGACAACAAACAGGTGCAAACCTGGGATCAGGAAGCCCTTTCCCTGGCCAAAAAGGAGCGTTTTGTCGAGGCCAGGAACGTGCTGAATCAGGCTTATGTCCTGACCCGGAGTGCGGTCCATGCCTTGCGGTCGGGAACGGGCGAAAAACACGCGCCCTTGCCCCTGCCGGCTGAGGATACCGAAAAAAACCGGCAGGATTATGCCAAACGGGTACGCAGCATGGAGGCTCTTCTGGCCACTTATACGGAAATTGCCCGCGCCAAGGGCCAGAACGAGGATGCCGAAACCCTGGCCAAGCGGGTGCGAACCGTGCTGGAACAGGCTGCCACTTCCGCTTCAGAGGGTCACATCAACCAAGCCATGCTGACCCTCGACAGTGCCTACCTGGAAATCAAGCAGTCCTTGATCCATCTACGCAAGGGAGACTCTCCGACCGTCGAAAAGGCCATCTGGGGAGATGAAAATTCCCCCAAGGCCCAGGCAGACTTCCAAAAAAAGATGGCGTCCTTGCGTGCCCTGACCGCCGCGCATCAACGCATCAGTCAGGAAAAAAACCTGCAGGCCGCCGAACAGGCCATCCAGGATCAGGTGCAAAAGGAGATGGCTGCGGCAACCAGGCTTGCCGAACAGGGAGAAACGGCTCGGGGCCGCATGCTGCTTGACCAGGCTTATGTCCAGATGCGGGATGCCGTGGAACATCTTCGGCAGGGCGAGACCCTGGTGCGTTCCCTGCATTTTGCCAGCAAGGAAGAGGAATATCACTATGAGGTGGACCGCAACGACTCCTACCTGATGTTGACGCGCCTGCTCATGGCCAACAAGCCCCCGGCAGTGGCCAAAAGCGTCGAGTCCCTGCTTCCGGAGTCCGCCCGCTTGCGGCAGCAGGCCGAAGCCGAGGCGGCGGCTGGCCAGTTTGCGCAGAGCGTTACCTCCATGGAACAGGCCACCGAGGTTCTCATTCGTGCCTTGCGGCTGGCCGGGGTGCCGATTCCGGGATAGCAGGCTGGGGTGATCATTAATTGCTTGCCACGGCAGGTCGAGCGCGGCGTAGAAATTCTTGTTTCGGTTTACCTGGGCGCATCAAGCGGCACAGAGCGGAACGATATTCTCCAGACCCGGAAGCGCATTTTTTGCAACGGCAAGATCGTAGCGGTTTTGGAGAGCGAGCCAGAATTCAGGGGTGGTACCCAAAACCCTGGCCAGTCGTAAGGCCGAATCGGCAGTGATGGCACGTTTGCCGCGAATAATCTGGCTGATGCGCAAGGCTGGCACGCCCATGGTCTTGGCAAGACGGTACTGCGTGATGGCCAACGGTCTCATGAAATCTTCCAATAAAATTTCACCGGGATGCGTGAGTGGGACTGTTGCCGCCAGCGTATCGACCACATCGGAAAAATCAATACGGTCCAAATCCTCGCGCCGAATCGTCATGATTCCTGCCTCCCACAATTTACCGCGTGCCCGCTCGAGTACATCGAATGGCACCGTGCGTACCCGGAGTCCCTGAAACCTTCTTCGAAAAAGATAGATTCAGTAGAACACTGTCGCCTTTCACCTCGGCACGAGCTTGATCTCCAAGCGGCAGCCAACGGCGTCTGCATATCGGCGCAGAGTGGCAATAGACGGAGAATGTTTGGCCTTGCCACCTCCCGCTTCCAATCGTGATACGGATGGAATCTTGCTCCCCATCTTTTCCGCCACTTGGGCCTGTGTCATTCCGGCATTCTTTCGCGCCGCAAACAATTCGTCAAACAATCGGAACTCGTCATCCAAGGCGTCGTGTGCCGTCTTGAACTCTGGGTCAATCATCCATTCAGCCATCGTTGCGTCCACATCGAACGCGACCGGTTCGTATTGCTCATTGCCCATGTTTCACCTCTTTCATCCTCCGAACGGCAGTTGCCAGTTCAGTTGGTGGTGTCTTGTCCGTTTTTTTGATAAACCCGTGCAGAATGATAATCTTTCGTCTAACGAGAAAACAGAAGAAGGCTCTTCCGATACCCTCTCGTCCCTTGGCGCGGATCTCAAATAACCCATTACCAATCGCACGAGTGAATGGCATCCCCAGATTTGGCCCGTTAGATTGCATCCTTTGCGCAATGCGGATAAACACAGCACGGACACCTCGGGGCCATGCGTAGATTTCCTGCCTCACTTCACCACTGAAAAACTCAAGATCCCATTTCATAGGGAAACGATTTACCAAATATGTTAACGCACGTCAACAAATTTTCCTTGACATCCGCCCCTCGGCCACCCCGCGTTCGAGCCTGAACCAGAATGTGAGAAAAATATTGAAAATGTTATTTAATTTAACGATTTCCCCAATTTTCCTGACCATGCTGGCCGAAAGGATGATCTGGGCCCATTTTTTCTTGCTGCGGCAAAGTCGAGCGATGCGCAGAAATCTTTATATCAGTTTACCAACTGGTTACACATCTATATCTCCAATATCTTTCTTGATTTCTTCAAAAAAGCAGCATCGCGAACAATGGTTGGTGAATTTATCATCAAATTCAATATTTAGATCATCTTTCGACAAAGTTCCATCAATAAACGCACAAAATCTCCCACCATTTTTTCCACCAAAAACTCCGTCATGTTCGCATGATATCCCAGCAGGACATCTATCTTCTTTTCCGCATGCGTTATACTCCCAGCAATTTTTTTTATTATTTACATTGATACAGCCTGATTTCCGCATAACATGATTTATTTTTTTAGAAATAACTAATTTTTCTAATGTGCTTTTGTTGCTCAATTTTATTTCTTGGGTGATCTCATTAAAAATACTAACAAAATTTTCTAGTTTAATATGTGATCCAGAAGCAATATTTTTAAAAACCTTACCTCGCGAATATATAACAACACTATTAAAATTTATTTTAACAAAACATTTTGTACCAACTGGAAACATATTGTCAATCTCAAACAAACAAGTGCTTGATGTAATTTCTCTAAGATATCCAACTGTTTTGTAAGCTCCCTCATAAATAATGTCGGCCTCATATATTTTATCGCAAATAAATGATCCATCTATTCCGAGATATACATCGTCATCATTATAAGCTATTCCCATTTATTCTCTTCCTTGGTATATTTCTAAAATCTACGCTAAACATGAGCAGGCATCTACTGTAAACATATATATAAAC
Source organism: Magnetococcales bacterium (assembly GCA_015228935.1). NCBI lineage: Bacteria > Pseudomonadati > Pseudomonadota > Magnetococcia > Magnetococcales > Magnetococcales bacterium. Next base: position 15,051 of record JADGCO010000014.1, read on the forward strand.
ACAAGCACCATGATTATCTTTAAATAATCACGGAGGAAAAAATTCTAAATTATACTCACAAATACCAATTTGAGAAACTAATAAATCTTCATGATACCCATGATTTAGAATAACTTTTTTTTCTTTATTTTGATCTTTGACAATCAAGTCGAATGTTGACTTATCTCCAATAACGCTTAAATTTTTATTATTACAGACTAGATTGTTTGCTTTTCTATAGGCAAAAGGATCTATTCTAACTGTTTCTCCATTACAAATCCTGCAAACTCTTTCCGGTATATCACAAAAACAGCTAGTAATATTTAGTTTGTGCAAAAGACCTAAATTGACCAAAGTTCTATAGGTCCCATTTCTCGCATTTCTCATTGATATTTTGTATTTTCTTTCCTTAGAATTATTCATATAATATAGAAGTATACCAATTAATTTGCTATCAATTGATTGTAATTTAGATAAATCTATTATATATTTATATCCATCTTTGTTTGTTTTTTCAATTAAATTTAAAACTTCATTGCATTCTATAAAATTAGATTTTTCTGATAGCGTAATAACGTGCAATTTTTTATCTTTACATTCATAGTTAATCATATCACATATCCATTAACTTTAAAGTGGTACGGTTTCTGAACAGATCTACAGCCATGTTAAAAAACATTAATCATCACAGATATACATTTATATACATCAACCTGCAACGAATCACAATAACAATTATTTATTACTCAATTTAAATCTTTCACTTGTTGCCGAGAGAGAGAGAGAGAGAGAGAGAGAGTTAACGCATTGTAAATAAATATATTTAATAAAATTCACTCCATGCAGATGAAACATTTTCCACACCAAATTAAATTTATTTATTACAAATTATTGCAAGAAAAAACTGAAAAATGGCCCGTAAACCAGGCAATATGAATCATATTTAATGATATTCTAGCAATTTATATATTATAATATAAAAAAATATTTTGATTTGCATGATTTTCAAAAAATTAAAATTGTATAATCATCATAAACTTAATATTTATTATTGTTAATTGACCACAGGCTCTGCAATACCCTGTCCAGAACCGCCGACCAGTCACCCTGCCGGGATTGGCGAACGAGCCGCATGCCGGGATACCAGGGTGATGCCTCCCCCTCTCGCAACCAACGCCAATCAGGGGAAAAGGGGAGCAGGACCCAAACGGGTTTGCCCATGGCCCCGGCCAGATGCGCCACCGCCGTATCGACCGTGATGATCAAATCGAGATTGGCGACGATGGCCGCCGTGTCGGAAAAATTCTTCAATTCCGGTCCAAAATCGAAGAAATTGCCAAGTCGGGCAAGGCAATCGATCTCATCGATCCGGGGTTCCTTGACCAATCCATAAAAAGCCACCTCCGGCACCGCCAACAGGCCTGCCATGGCCTGAGCCGGCAACGAACGGTAACGATCATGCCGGTAACTCTTCGATCCACGCCAAACCAGACCAATCTGTCTGGAATATCCGCTTGGCATGCGCTTCTGCCAGGACTCGACCAGAGCAGCCTCCGGGACAATATAGGGCAACTGGGCCGGAATGGTCTCCATGTCCGTACCGAATATGCCAGGCAAAGAGAGCAAAGGCACCTGGCAGTCAAACTCCGGCAAGGAATCTCCTTGTGAAAGTACAAGATCGATTCCCTCCTGCGCTGACAGAAGTCGGGTCAAAGGCGGCTGACACTGAACCAGAACCTCCCCACCCCGTTTTTTGACCAGTGGGGCATAACGAATGAATTGCAAGGTGTCCCCCAACCCCTGCTCGGCATGCAACAAAATCCGCTTCCCCAGCAAACTCTCTCCCTGCCAGAGCGGTTGGCTGAATTGGTCGCCAGGGGGGCGTGCGCCGGCCTGATACCAACGCCAGGCATATTCCTGCCAACCGGCCAGAAACTGCCCGGCTGCCAGCCAGGCCATCGCCCGGTTGACATGGGCATCGGCATACTCTGGATCCAGTTCCAAGGCTCTCTGAAAACAGGCCAGGGCCTCTTCGGGTCTTCCCAGCAATTGCAGAAGCGTGCCCAGATTGTTGTGCGCTTCCGGATAATCCGGGGCCATGGCCAGGGTCCGCAGAAAAGCCCGCCTGGCCCCTTCAAGATCCCCCTGATCCTGGAATAAACAGCCCAGATTGTTGCAGGCTCTGAAATAATCCGGAACCAGAGCCAAAACCCGCTCATAGCAATCAGTGGCCTCGGCCTGGTTGCCCTGGTCGCGCAAGGCATTGCCCAGATTGAACCAGGCATCCGGATCATCCGGTCGTTTGGCGAGAATTTGCCGACAGCATTGGATCGCACCCGGTAAATCACCTTGCTGGCGCAGGAGAGATCCCAGATTGAGCAACGCTTCCGGCCACTCCGGTCGCAGCCGCAACGCCTCCTGAAAGGCTTGCTTGGCCCCAATCCCCTCCCCCATTCTGCACAAGACCAGGCCCAGATTGTTGTGGGCCTCGGGATAATCCGGTTGCAGGATAATTGCCCTCTGCAACTGACTCCTGGCCTCGCTCAGATCATTCAACTCCATCAGGGCCAGACCAAGATTGTTGCAGGCCTCCGCATAATCCGGCTTGACAGCCAGGGCCTGACGATAACAGGTCACCGCCCCCTCCAGTTCCCCCATCCTGGCCAAAACCAGGCCCAGGTTGGCATAATAGATGGGATGCCCCGGCCAGGCGGCAATGGCCCTGGCTATCCACTGCATGGCCTGCACCTGATCCCCCCGTTGATGATCAATCAAGCCAAGCAGGTGCAAGGCATCCGGATGGTCGGGATGGCCCTGCAATACCTGCCGATAGCAACTCTCTGCCAGGGCCAGATCACCCGCATGATGATGCCGCAATCCCTCCTGCACCAGCAGATCCGGCAATTGTGCCGCTGGCAGACCGTCGCCGGATGAATCATGGGATGTCATATTTTTCCTTTTATTATAAAGCCGGAATCCGACAAAATAACGGCTCGGACACGAATCTCTTCCAGCGTTTCACGGTTCAGTTTGCACCCATCGGTATCGGTCGTGTTCATGCCCTGAAGTATAGCATATGTCAGCTATCCAATTTAAGGATCAGTACACTGCGTGGGTTCCAGATGCGTGTTCGTGGTGCCAGGGGGGTGTGTGCTTTTTGGACGGACCGAACAGACGGCTTGTGCAGGACCAGGGAATGTGGTATACTTCTCCAGGAGGGTGGTTGGGACGGTGGTGAAGATGGCCGTAGCCAAAATTCGGTTCCCGGCAGTTCATCCACATAAGTAAAAATTGAAAACGGATATATCAATGTCAAGATCAAAAACGTTCAGATTGTTTCTTAGTTCAACCTTCAATGATCTTCGGGCTGAAAGAGATAAACTCCAGGTGGAGGTGTTTCCCAAGCTTAGAAAGTATTGTGAGGATAGAGGGTTTAGTTTTCAGCCAATTGATCTTAGATGGGGAGTAAGCAGTGAAGCGGGTAATGATCAAAAAACCATGCAGATCTGTATTGATGAAGTAAAACGATGCAAAAATGCGCTAAATCCTCATTTTGCCATCATGCTGGGTGAGAGATATGGCTGGATACCGCTTCCGGCTGAAGTGGAAGCTGAAGAGTTTGATCTGGTCAAAAAGGCCGTATTGGCTAAATATCCAGGCGATTCAAAAGAGAAATCGTATATAGAGCTTTGGTACAAAAAAGATGAAAATGCCATTCCTGCAGAGTACAAACTGCAACCAAGGATAGAGTTAGAACACCAGAATTGGGATTATTGGGGTGACGTGGAAAGCACTCTGAGAGAAGCATTTAGCTCCATCGTCAACAAAGAACTGAAAGATAAACTAAGCGATGAACAAAAATTTAAATATACAAAGTCTGCTACCGAGCAAGAAATAATCGAGGGGCTTTTTAATAATGAAAATATAGCCAAAGAAAATATTTTCTTTTACAAAAGAAATTTTGAGAATATAGACAGTTTAAGTGAAGGAGAAATTGCTATACTTGAAGAAAAAGACAGAGCCTATAGAAAAGAGGTAGAAAATTATAACGCAACAAATCCAGATAAAAAGAAAGCAGCCTATGAGATAACCGTCAAACACTTCAGTGACTTCAAGAATAAAGAAAATAAACTGGATGACAAAATTAGGCCGTGCCATCACGAACTGACTAATAAAATTATATCCGATCTGCCAGAACAAAACGTAAAAATATATAATATAAAATTGGACGTTGGATTAGCGCGAACCCAGGATAGTGTAACTGAAGGCTATCTGCAAAAATTTTCAGATGATTTTTACAAGAATATCCTTGCATCAATAAAAAAAGAGATAGATGCTTATCAGGAAGTCGATATTCAAACCAGAGAACTTAATGAACAGCAAAACTTCTTAATTGAAAAGGCCAAGATATTTGTCGGACGCGAGAAATTGTTGCAACAAATAGATGACTATATTGGCAGTGAAGAGTCCAATGCGCCACTGATAATTTATGCGGACTCTGGATCAGGAAAATCAGCTTTAATGGCAAAGGTTGTTAAAAATACAATAGAAAGCTCTTTGAATGATGGAACAACTATCGCCTATCGATTTGTAGGAATTAGTGAACTATCAAACAGCCCTATCAATCTTCACAATTCATTGTGTGCCGAGCTTGTAACAAACGAAGCCTTAAGAGAGTTGTGCGTTACTTATATAGATGAAAATGAACTGAAGCCAGATCATGTGTTAATTGATCTTAAAGAATTAAGCAAAATGTTGGCTTATTTGATTGAAAATTTCCCTGAAGATCAAAAGCTGATACTCTTTATTGATGCACTGGATCAATTCGTGATTAATGATCCTCTTGACTGGCTGCCCAGAATACTGCCAAGCAATGCTAAAATCATTATCTCAACATTGCCTGATACTTATCAAGGAATTAAGTACCTGCCAAGACTCAAACAAAGATATGCGAATCGTGAGGAAAGCTTTTTGTTTCTGGAAAAGTTTGCTGCAGATGAAGCAAGCCACATGATTGATGAGTACCTTAAGTCATTTAAAAGAACCCTGAATAAAACACAAAAACAAAAAGTGCTGAAGGCCTTTAGCCAGAGCGGCTCACCACTTTACCTGAAAATCCTGCTTGAAGAAGTCAGTGAGTGGAAAAGCTATACAAGTGTGGGAAGTGAAACCTATCCCAAAGAACTGGATGATTTAATTGCACGATTATTTGAACGTCTACACACCAACTCTTACCATTCCCATCCATTAATTAAATTTGCTTTTGCTTATATCGCCTGTTCAAAGGGTGGACTGCCTGAGCCAGAGCTGTTTGATATTCTATCTCAGAATAAGGCCATCATGGATGATGTCTCCAATGAATTCTACCCACGACCAGAGCGACTTCCTACCGCCGTCTGGGCAAGGCTTTTTTCTCAAGTATCGCAATATCTTACTGTCAAAAAAGTTGATGGACTCGATAAGATTAGCTTCTTTCATAGAAAATTTAATGAAGGTGCCTATAAGCTGCTTGAAAACAGAGAAGTTGCACATGCTAATCTGGTCAACTTCTATGAAGCAGTTTATAACAAAACACTCAACGTGGATACTTCTGAAGAGTCGGCCCTAACCGAACTCCCTTACCAACTGATTATGTCCAAACAAAATGAAAAGTCCCTTACCCTTTTAACGGACTTTGAGTTTTTGATGAAAAAATTCAAGCTTAATAAAACCGGGGATGTGCTGGAAAATTATGCGTTAGCAAAAGCAATGGGTATAAATCAGGAGACAACACAAAATAATCTAAATGAAAAATTTTACATCTATGATAACTTCTTAATCTCAAACAAACACCTATTAGAGCAAGGTGATAATGATTGGGATAGTTCAAAGATATTCTTTCAACTTTCAATTGAACATGCAAATAATTCTCAACTTACTATTGATGCTGAAGAGTATGAGAAACAGGGAAAGATTGCTTTTAATTATCTTAGAAATATTAATAGAGATGAGGGGATTTACATCTCTCCATTAAAAGATATTTTAAAATCTCATAATGATAGAGTTGAAGGTTTGGTTAAATTAAAAAATGGAGGATTTTTATCGTATTCCAGGGATGAAAAAATTATAATTTGGAGTGATGATGCTCATGAAATGGCAGTATTAAATGGTCATGAGGGTTCCATAGATGGAGTGATTGAGTTGGGTAGTGGGTATTTGCTATCCTGGAGCGAGCAAGATGAAACTGTAAGAATGTGGAATCTAGATGGTGAAGGAGTTTATAAGCTAGATAAGATAAAAGTAGTCGGTGTTATAGAGAAAAATAATGACAATATTTTAATAAAATCCCTCGGATCATCTGAAGATAGACGTTTTCATTTGCTTCATTTACTAGATCCTTATGAAAATACATTGAAGACTTTTAAAAAGCACAATGATGAAATCGGTGGTGTTTTAGAGTTGCGCAATGGAGATAATTTATCATGGTCAGAAGATGGGCCGTTGAGAATTTGGGATAATAATCTGAAAGAAAAGGTCGTATTTAGTGAACACAAGACAGGAGTAAGAGGTGCAATAGGGCTGAGCAATAATAATATTGTGTCTTTTTCAGAAAAGCAACTTTTAATATGGAATTTAGACAAAGAGATTGTGGCAAAAATTAAGTTTGATAACTCAATCACGTTGGTGAAGCAACTTAAAAATACGAGCATAGTAGTCTGTTTAGTTAATCTTATAAAAGTTCTTAATCAAGATGGAGATTTAATTGCATCATTTTTTGAGCATAAAGATCTCGTTGAAAATGTTGTAGAGTTAGGTGATGATAGGTTGCTTTCTTATTCGAGAGATAAGACAATAAGAATTTGGAATCTAAATGGTGAAGAACTTGCCTGTCTTAAAGGTCATCATGATGGTATTGCTGGAGTCTTGTTACTTCATAATGGTGATATCGCATCATATTCTTACGACAATACGATTAGAATATGGGGGCAGGATGGATCGGAATTGGCTGTATTAGAGGCTCATGAAAACTATATCGATTATTTAATTGAGTTAGAAAGTAATGTGTTGGTCTCTAGCGGTAGAGATAGTGAGATAAAGGTTTGGAATATAGCTAATTTAAAATATGCTAAAAGCGATAAAAAACGTATTCCGATAGAGAAAGAAGGAATTATAGTTCAAGGTAACGAGATATTTTCCATTCACGAAGGAAGCTTTTATCGCTGGAATCAACATAATAGTGATAGCAATGCATTTCTAGGGCATAAAAAGTCTGTAGTTGGTGTTGTTAAAACCACGTTTGACACAGTAATATCTTATGCTGAAGATTACACATTAAGAGAATGGGATTTTAATGGAGTGCAATTATCTATATTAGATGGGCTTTATGAAAATGTAAAAGGCGTTTTAGAATATTCACCAAATAAAATGATCGCTTGGTCTGATCATAATGCATTTATTTGGGATGCTAAACAGAATATTTCAACAAATTTTTTTGGCCTTGAAGGCGGAGAATTAAAAAAAGCCATCGCTTTAAAGAACGGTAATATTGTTTGCATTTTTGATCGTAGTAAGTATGTATACTGCTATACAAGAAATGGTGAAATTCAATTTGTGGCCAAAGGGCATAATCATCGTCTACGTGATGTAATTGAATTGAGTAATGGTAATTTAATCTCATCATCATCAGATAATACATTAAGGTTGTGGAATAAAGATGGTGATGAACTGGCTGTTTTTGAAGGGCATGAACATGTCGTTTTTGGTGCAATTGAATTAAGTGATGAAACTATATTGTCATGGTCTTATGATAAAACATTAAGGACTTGGAATAGTGAAGGTAGAGAATTAGCTGTTTTTGAAGGACATGGTGATGGTATTAATGGGGCCTTAGAATTAAGGAATAAATCAATCTTATCATGGGCAGGAGACAATACGCTGATTCTTTGGAACAATGAAGGGGATCAGATTTTAAAATTTGAAGGACATGACGCTGCCATCACGGGTGCTTTAGAGCTTAGAGATGGAAATATATTGTCCTGGTCTCAGGATAGTACACTAAGATTGTGGAATTTAGAAGGGAGAGAGTTAGCTGTTTTTAAAGGACATGAAGGAAGTGTTGCTGCTGCAATAGAAACAGATGATGGGATTTTATCGTGTTCAAAGACCTCGGTTGGCACATTAATATTATGGGATAAATCAGGAAATGTACTCAAAATTTATGATGAACATAATAATTTTGTACAAGGAATAAATAAAATTAATGAATTAATTATATCCTATGATAGTAGCGGGGTTATGATTGTTAGGGATAATCATGGAGTTCAGCAGAAAAAATTAGAAGAAAATGGCGAAGCTGTAAAAAGTATTTTAGAACTAGAAAACGGAAAATTATTATATTTTTCTTCATATGGTTTACGCGAGTTGGATATTGAAAAGATGACATCCAAAAAAATAATAGGGGATCATGTTGCTGGTATTGAGGGTTTGATCAAATTGGCAAATGGGAACGTACTATCATATTCAGTAGATGCCACATTAAAGTTATGGGATATTCACGGGAAAGAGATCTCAGAAATGAAAGGTCATACCTTTCAGATTCTTGGAGCAATTGAGTTATCAAATGGGAATATTTTATCATATTCATTTGATAATTCTCTTAAGATATGGACGACTGAGGGCGATGAATTAGTGACTTTAGAAGGTCATAATCAAGCGGTTCGTGGTGCGGCAGAACTAGATGGCAACGTAATTTTATCGTGGTCTGATGATAAAACAATTAGGCTTTGGACATTTAATGGTGAGGAAATTGCGTGTTTTGATAAAGATGATACGGACAGTTGGAAAAAGCACCCAGAATATTATGAAAAAGCAAAATGGTATCATATCGGTTACGGTAGCCATGTAGCAATCAGTTACGATGGTCATGCAGTATATGTGAATAACAATTGTCTAATTTTGAATATGGAAAATAATTTGAAGTGGTACTCAAAATACACACCTGAAATTCTTGCAAAAATAAATAATTTTATTGCTATATTTGATGGAAATAAAATTAAATTTTTAGAGGTAGTCAAGCACAAAATTAAATTGCGCGACCTTCGTGGCCTGTGGATTTTTGGATAACCGGGACGCAATCTGGTGGAATCCATCCAATGAGTAACGACCAACAGGGACTGGTGGGCCAACCGACCTGATTTGAAACGTCCACTTTCGCCGACATGACCACCCCTGATGCACCGGAAAATTTCGGCAATTCAAATCAGCGCGGTTGGTCCACTAGAGCTTATCCGTACCTGGAAATTGACTTGACGATGGGGTCCACTTCTATTAGCGCGAACCTTTCGAGGAAACCAAGCTGGCAGAGACATCGTCGCGATCCCAACGGCGATTTTGGCTTCCCCTGAATCCTCTTTTCGTGGCTGACTCGGTCATGGCTCAGAGGCTGTCCATTAACCCTCGGATAAAAAAATTGGAAAGAAAGATTTTATTGGGGCTCCGCCCCAAACCCCGCCAAGAGGAAGGGCACAGCCCTTCCTCCTGGACCTCCATCCCAGTTTTTCATTCGTTTTTTTTGAAATTAACAAGTTATTAGACAGCCTCTCAAGGCCGCCATTTGCAGCAATCCTTCTATTTATTAATTACCGCCTATGAACTTGTCTAGACTTGGAATTCTCATAATGGTTTCTATATCATCAGATTTATAATCATGCTGATGATTTTTTGAAACAATGTCTAGTTCGTCCCAACCAACAAGACATGGATGGAGCTTTCTAATTTTATCCTTGACGATTTTATTCGTCGCGCCCTCCGGGATACCCAGCTTTTTCCAGCCATTGAGAATATGGAAAGCATTCCAACGTTTATGTTCAACTTTTCCTAGCTGGACTATTTCTTCTTCTGAAAGCTTGAGAGCATAATCATGATCTCTTAATCCCATTGCATCCCAGTTAATGGCCATTTTCGGATAATTGAAAAACTTATCCGATACTGATTTTTTTAGCGCATTATAGTCATTATTTATTTTTGATTCCGCAATAAGCTTGTTGATCAGATATTTTTTCACCTCATTATGTTCCATCAAATATCGATTTGAATCTTTCAAAAAAACATCAAGATCATTCCATTGTTCTTCTACCGTTTTGTTTTCCTTGTTATATCCATGAAGTTGATTGTATTGACTATTATTTAGTTTAGCTTTTTTATCCAACTCTTCATTAATGACGATCTGGTAACTACAAGTATGATCGATTTCGCCAAACGTTCTCACCTTTTTAAAGACTGTGTGTTTATCAAGCTTCTTATCATTTTGAATTACCCTTGCGGTGTTTGCAAAGCTATTTGAATATATCGCGATATCAATATCATTTGATAGTATTTCATCATTATATTTTTTCAGGATCTTCATTAAGTTTGAAAGCGACTCAAATTCATTCTCGTAAGCAATAATGATTTGCTGATATTCACCAATATCCTTTTGCACAAAGTCACCATCATCTATGAACTCAATATCCCAATATTCATTAAATGATGTATTTTTTCTTTGATTTTTATCGATTCCTATATTGTATTGCTTGATAAATTCATCAAGAATATTAGCATTCTCATCTTTATCAGTATCATATACGACAGTAACTTTTATGGGATTTTCGTTATAAAAGTGCCCCAAATGCAAAGCATGCACTAAAATACTCTCACCAAGCTTACCAAAACCGAAAATTGCGATTTTCACATTTATTTTAGAATCCTTTATCTTCTGAGAATCAGTAAAAATATTGCTTCCTAACAGATTCTGCCTGTCACCAAATAATATCCGAGCGGAATTCGCATTAACACTGAATATTTTTACATCCAGTTTATGACTCTCTTGAAAATCCCTTGCCATAAAAAAATCATAGAACTCATTATGGATCAAATGAACGTAACAGAGAATTTTATTTTCTATCTTTGCTTGAAAAGCTGTCAGGGTGGAAACGATCTCCATATTGGTTGAATCATTACTTGTTAAAATTATCACATATTTAGCGCTTTGCGTCTTTGCTTTTCCGAGAATTTCTTCATTTGTCGCATCGCCAAAAATAATTATCGCCTTTTTACTTTTCAATAAATCCACATTTGAGTTGTTTTTATTAGTCTCAATAAACACAAACAGTTTTCCATGATCGGGATGTGAAAAATCTTCCGCTCTTTTCATCCAGTCCAGTCCCAGAGCTTTGCCTTTACTGCCGGCCCCAATAATTACAATATGATCTTTCCCTTTTCTGAAAAGATTGATTTTATCGATAAATATATGAGCAACAGCCAGCATGACGGCCCAAAATGTCGCTATAGCTGATAACCAGCGACCTAATTCCAGCACCCATGGTATACGTGTATCAATGTTCGGTGTCTGAAGTTCAAATCCGAAAACTCTTATTGAGTGATAAACATAATCATGCCAATTGCCGTGGAGAGAATTTTCTTCAAACATCATTTTAAATCCAACGATATCGCAGACAAATGCTACCACCATCAAGAGAAAAAGGCCAAAGCTCCAATCGTTTTCATTGAAAAATACATTCAGTTTCTTAAAATACTGATTAATTTTAAAAGGGCTCTTTTTCATTTTCCCCTCCTCTCGATAAGACGGCCTTGATCATCGACTCGGCCAAAGGTACCCCATTATGCGGTATGGGACAAGAGTTCCGGTACTGACCGATGCCGACATTTTGCCTGTCCCCAGCAAAAACCCTATCCGCCCCAAATTTGGCCCCATTGCCATGCTCAACACACTTCTCCGAGTCCCATGGTACCCCGATGGAGAATCTCAAGTCTCCCATCAGCAAGGTGGCTGCCGCTCTGAAAATTCGCAGCGAGGGCCTCGGCCTGCGATTGCCCTGCATTGAGAATTGCTGGCCATTGACACAAGACCGAGGAATATGGCAAATTTTGTCTCGAATGAGGGACCAGTTCCAATTTTCCCGAAGGGTTTTCTTGAGGGTGAAGGAGCTTTTTCCTAAGGGGCATCCTGTTCAGGAGGTGTAAAATGCCTGTGTCAGCTTTAAGCGGTGCAGTCATCTATAAAGATGACGGTAAATCAACCGTCGTGTATCAAGAAAAATGTGAGAGTTGTGGTTATGTGAGTGGCTCCACAAAAGGCACAACATTCACAAGCGCTCAAACGACCGGAAGTGTATTTTCAACGGGTTTTGTGTGTCCAAAATGCAAAGTTCGTCAAAAAGTTCTGATTAGACACTAGTGTTCGGTTAAGAGAGGGGATGCCGTCAGCAACCCATTGTCTCATAATCTGCTTTCAGAGGTTTTAGCCTGAGGTGTTGATATGGGTATTTTTAGTTTGTTGAAAAGAATGGCTGGATCTGGTAATGACAAAAATAATGGTATAGATCGCGAAAAAGAAAGGTGCTTGATAAAAATTCAGATAAGAAAGGGCGAATTTATTATTCTATCTAAATACTATTACCAAGGCTTAACATCATATAAAAGTTATTTAAATTATTTAGCTCTCAATCGCGAAAAGGTTTCGGAAGTAATGGAGAAAGCAAATGAAAAATCATCCAGTGGTTGCATTCTTGATGATACTTATGTAATATTTTATTATGATGATACACACTTTCTCCTTATGCCATTTGAGGTTTTTTCTGGCACGGAAGATATGAAACTCTCTTTGAGAAATGCAAAAATTTGGAATAGGGATAATATTATTAGAATACTTAAATTTTATCCAGAATTTAAAGAATATGATGCGTCAATGTTGACTGAAATGTACTAAATCCATGCGTTGGATGGCCGACATAATTGATATGGGCATTGGCAACAAACGCATTGACTTGATCACCCGCGAGGGATCATTCTGGGCTGCCATCGCGGGCAAAACTGCCGCATGATTCCTGCTTTTCCAGATTCCGGAGATCCCCATGAAAGCCGCTGAACTTTTTGTAAAATGTCTTGAAAATGAAGGCGTTACCGTCATGTTTGGCATTCCGGGGGAAGAAAATCTCGACATCATGGATGCCCTGTTGGAGAGTCCGATCCGCTTCATGACGACCCGGCACGAACAAGGTGCCGCCTTCATGGCGGATGTATACGGGCGGTTGACCGGACGGGCCGGGGTGTGCCTGGCCACCCTGGGACCCGGAGCCACCAACCTGATCACCGGGGTTGCCGACGCCAACATGGACCACGCCCCATTGGTGGCCATTGCCGGCCAGGCCGCCACCACCCGCCTCCACAAGGAGAGTCACCAGGTTTTGGATCTGGTCAATCTGTTTCGTCCCATCTCCAAATACACGACCCAAATCCTGGATCCGGGCGTCATCCCCGAGGTGGTGCGCAAGGCCTTCAAGGTCTCCCAGACCGAAAAACCCGGCTGTGCCTTCATCGACTTTCCCGAAAACATTGCCGAAATGGAGATCGCCGGCAAGGCCCCGCTCAAGGCACAACAACACCGCCAGCCCGTCCCGCCCCAGGAAAAGATATCCCAGGCCGCCCGGATCATTTCGGATGCCCACTATCCCATCATCATGGCTGGCAACGGGGTGATCCGCGGTCGGGCAGCGGACCAACTGGTCGATTTTGCCGAAAAATTGAATATTCCGGTCGCCACCACCTTCATGGCCAAAGGCGTGATCCCCTTTTCCCATGACCTCTGCCTGGGGGCTGTGGGTCTGCAAGCCACGGATTATGTCTCCTGCGGTTTCGACCGGGCCGATGTGATCATCTGTGTCGGTTATGATATCGTCGAATATCATCCCTACCTGTGGCACAAGGAACGCAACCGGAAAATCATCCACATTGACGCCAGTCCGGCGGAAGTGGACGAAAATTATGTCGTGGAAGTGGGCGTTGTCGGGGATATCGGGGCCGCATTGAAGGGCATCGCCGCCGAGGCCAAAAGCCGTCGGCAACGACTCGCCGATACCCTGCGCCAAACCATCGTCTCCGAAATCGGCCAATATGCCCAGGATACCGGTTTCCCCGTCAAACCCCAAAAAATCATCTGGGATTTACGCCAGGCTCTCGACCCGGAAGATGTCGTGGTCTCCGACGTGGGTGCCCACAAAATGTGGATGGCTCGCATGTTCAAGGCCGAACGCCCCAATACCTGCATTATTTCCAATGGTTTTGCCGCCATGGGCATTGCGGTTCCCGGGGCCATGGCCGCCAAGCTCGTCCGACCCGACCGCGCTGCCGTGGCCGTCACCGGCGACGCCGGTTTCCTCATGAACTCCCAGGAAATCGAAACCGCCATGCGCTGTGGCCTGCCTATCGTCATCCTGATCTGGAATGACGCCAGGTACGGCCTGATTCAATGGAAACAGATGAACCATTTTGGTCGCGAAAGCCACATCGCCTTCACCAATCCCGACTTTGTCAAATATGCCGAAAGCTTCGGTGCCAAAGGGTACCGGGTGGAAGCCGCCCAGGACTTGCTCCCCATCCTTAAACAAGCCCTGGCCGAAAAAACCGTGACCATCATCGACTGCCCGGTCGATTACGCTGAAAACATCAAACTGACCGAAAAACTGGGGCATCTCGTCTGCCCGATCTGAATGGGTTTCGTATAAAATTTGTATAAATTCTTCATGAATTCCGTGATTTCAGATCCCTGGACCTGAATGTTTCGTTATGCCAGAATGACGCCGCCTTAATCTTCAACGCAGCATCTTGGCAATTCACCACCTGTTCCATGGGAGATTCTGGAATGCTCCAAAGAAAGCTTTTGGAAAGAATTCCTTTTTTCAAGGATTTCTCGGATGAACACAAGGACGAGATCGTCGAACACAGCCAAGCGGAACTCCTGAAGGTACCTGCCAACCAATCCATCCTGAACGAGGGCGATCTGGGAGATACCTGTTTCATCCTTTTGCGTGGTGCTGCCAACGTCTACAAAAGGCCTTTCTCCAACCCCCTGGCCTTTCTCAAACCCGGGCAGGTCTTCGGTGAGGTGTCGTTTTTGACTCCGCGTGTGCGTGTCACGAGCGTGGTGGCCGAAGATGAATGCATCCTCTTGCGTTTCAACAATAAATTTCTCCTCAACCTGACCCCAAGCTGTCGTGACCGGTTCAAGGATCAAATGATCCTGGTCCTGGTGCAAAACCTCGAATCCCTGCGCGAAACCATCGAAAAATACAAGGCTCCCGTCATCATCGAGCATAAAAATCCGTTCGAAGAAGCCAAAAAAATGGGCGAAGGGGATGTTAAAAACGATCTCATTTTCGAGGACGATGATGGATACAAGATTTTTTATCTGGGACGCCGGATGGCCCGCATCGAAAAAGAGGGCAAATCCACTGAAGTCCCCCTGGTTCCCCTGACCGACAACATTCCCGGAAAGTTTGTCAATATACTGAAAAAACAGGGAAAACTTCCGGAAGATTACATGTTTGGCAAGGATTTTCTCATCCCCAGATCCGCTGCAAGCGCCTGGAAACGTACTTTGGTCGCCGAGGACAGTAAAGCCTTGAAGGTGGAACGGGAAATCCAGGATTATCTGAGCAAGGACGGACTCCCCTCGGCTCTGGGCTGATCCCCGGTTTGAGTCCGGTTGTTCCCTGATGCCCTCCCAGGTCGATCTTGCCGGGACTCTCTGCTCCATATCCCCCTCTTACTCTTTTTTGCCTCGTCCCGGGTCCCAGGGATATTTTTTCAGCCAGTTGGCAAACGTGGTGGCATTGGGCAGCCCAACCATGCGGGTGGCCTGGGCCTTGTTGTTGTGGCTTTCGGCCAGGGCACGGTGCAGATAGTGGTCGGCCACCTCGGTCAATAGATCCGTCAACCGAAACCCGGCACCCAGAGGGCGGTTGAGGATTTGTTCGTTGCTCCCACCACTCACATACTCCGGCAACATGGCATCCCGTATATCACGACCACGAATGATCTCTCCCGGGGTCCAAACTGCGGCACGATTCAAGGTATTCTGCAATTCACGAATGTTTCCGGGCCAACGCTGTTCCTGGAGAAGTTTGCGGGCATTTTCGGTCAGGGACTTGCGGCGAAATCCCGGCTGGTCACGACACTCCTGATTGATCTGTTCCAGAATCCGGTCGGTGAGGAGTTCAATGTCCCGTCCCCTGGCCCGCAACGGTGGCAGAAGCAGCAGGGCCACGGCAATGCGATGAAAAAGATCCTCACGAAAACGCCCGGCGACCATCTCTTCGAGGAGATTTTTATTGGTGGCCGCAATCAGGCGAAAGGTGACAGGTTGCGGTGCGCAGGAACCAACCGGCGTGATTTCCTGTTCCTGCAATACACGCAATAATTTGACCTGAATGGAAAGAGGCAACTCGCCAATTTCGTCGAGAAAGACCGTTCCTCCATCGGCCTGGGCAAAATACCCTTTGCGGGTGGTCAAGGCACCGGTAAAGGCCCCTTTTTCATGGCCAAACAACTCAGATTCCACCAGATTGTCCGGAATGGCCCCGCAATTGATGGCCACAAAGGGTCCCGCCCGCAACGCACTCGTACTGTGAATGGCCCGGGCCAAAAGCTCCTTGCCAGTCCCGGACTCACCCTGGATCAAAACCGGGATCTGCCGGGCAGCCACCAGGGTAGCCTTTTCCACCACCCGCCGCATGGCATCGCATTGGAAGGCAATGGACTTGAATTCCGGATGGGCATGCTGGAACCCCTCCTGGGCCAGGCGAATCAACTGTTGATCCTGGGTCCGCAACAAATCCGGTACCATGTCGGTACTGATGGCAAATGGAATACTGACATCCCGGATTTCCCAGGCAGGCGTCATTTCCAACAGCCGCGCATTGGGAAAGCCGGCCTTGGCCAGCAAAACCCAGATGGCCGCCATGGCCCCGGTGCCGGTTCCCAGATAAAAACAGAGTTGGTCCGGGCCACCCATCCGATTGGCCACCGGTTCCACGGCCCGCAAGGCCGCCCGACAAATCTCCCCATAATCCCCCGGATCCACAAGGGGCATCCAATGCAGGGTCACCACGGCAGCCGTGCGTTCGCCCAGCCAGGCTGAAAAGTCCCGCGCCGCATCTTCCCTCTGGCCGGCCAGCAGATGAACCTCGTGAAATTCCCGTTCGCGCAATACCCGCGCCAGAGGTCCCGGCTCCGTACTCTTGCCTTTCTGAAGCGCTTCCAGATCTGCCTCCCCAATCCAAGAAAAGACAATGGATACCGGATTCATGGTTTGCCCCACTCCCTGACGGATATCGAATTCATGATTTGTCCCACGACCCGCTGGTTACCGGATTCATGATCTGACCAGCCCACAGAACGACCACATCCACTCCAAGCCATGGCATGACCTGAAGACCGGTTGCTGGAGAATTCTTCATGGCCTGGCCCTGAAGAGCGGTTGCTGAAGGATTCTTGTGCTAAATGCAAAATCTCTTGCCCATTTTTGCCCAACAGAGACAAATGTTCATTTTGCATGGAAATCTTTCGTTTGGGTATCAGGATCATATAAATTATCGCAACATATTGTATTCAATACATATAATGTCAATATTCTCCGGAATTCCCTGCCCGGAAATACCGGGCCATGGCGTTTTTTCATGGTAATGGCATTTATTTTGCTTTATGTTTATGCAGTTGGATATACAAAATGAAAATAACGAAAAAAATGGAGCAGTGTCCAGCCATCATGTCGGTTGGCAGGTTCCTGCAAACGGTTTGCCCATGTCCTCCCAAACAGCCTTGTATCCTTTGTTTCTCCTCTCTCTGGCCGCTTTTTTTCTGGGATATGTCAAGGCCAATGCCCTGGTCACGGAGAATTCGAAAGCGGTCGGCTCCAGACCTCCCTATCATGGTTGGTACTGCCTCTTCTGGACCCTGTTGCCGGGCATGATCCTGTTTGTCCTGTGGCACGTTTTGCAGGGAACACTGCTGGATCGCCTGTTTCTGGCCTCCATGGCGGACCAGATCGGCAATCTGTCCCCGGAAGAGACCCAGCTCTGGATGGCCAGAATCCGGCGGATTGCCGGCGGGGGGATGGCCATGGAGTCGCAGGCAGACCTGCTGACTGTTGCCGCTGAATATCACCGGACGGCGCAATACAGCGGGCTGCTCTTGACCATCCTGGTAACTGCCCTCTCGGCCTGGGGTCTGCACCGGAGTTGGCGGAAAATCTCCCCTGAATTGCCGGCCCGGCACTTTGTGGAAAAGACCGTCCTGGTGATTCTGGGCATCGGCTCTGCCCTGTCGTTTTTGATCACCCTGGGAATTGTCCTCTCCCTCCTGTTCGAGGCCTTGCGCTTTTTTCAAAAGGTCCCTTTTGGCGACTTTTTTCTTGGCTTGCACTGGAGTCCGCAAACCGCGATTCGTACCGATCAAGTGGGCGGCAGTGGTGAATTCGGGGCCATTCCGCTCTTCGCCGGCACCTTCATGATCATGCTGATCGCCCTCTCCATGGCCGCCCCGGTTGGTTTGGCGGCGGCGGTCTATCTGGCGGAGTTTGCCCGGCCTCGTGTGCGCGCCCTGGCCAAACCGGCCCTGGAAATTCTGGCCGGCATCCCCACGGTGGTTTACGGATTTTTCGCGGCCCTGATCGTGGCCCCGGCCATTGCCCGTATGGGTGGCTGGCTGGGATTGAATGTGGCTTCGGAGAGCGCCCTGGCCGCCGGACTTGTCATGGGAATCATGATCATTCCCTTTGTCTCCTCCCTGACCGACGATGTCATCAGTGCCGTCCCCCAGGCTCTGCGCGACGGCTCCCTGGCCCTGGGTGCCACGCATGCCGAAACCGTCCTGCGCGTCGTCCTGCCCGCCGCCTTGCCCGGCATCGTTGGTGCCTTGCTGCTGGCGGTTTCCCGGGCAGTGGGCGAAACCATGATTGTCGTGATGTCCGCCGGTCTGGCCGCCAATCTGACGGGCAATCCATTGAACTCCATGACCACCGTAACGGTGCAGATCGTCACCCTGCTGGTGGGCGATCAGGAGTTCGACAGTCCGAAAACCCTCGCCGCCTTTGCCCTGGGCTTGACCCTGTTTTTCATCACTTTGACCCTGAATGTCGTCGCCCTGGCCGTGGTCAGAAAATATCACGAAGAAGAGCATTGAACATGGACCTGAAAGACCCCATCGTCCAGAAACGTCTGCAACGCCGCCATGCCGCCAACCGCCGCTTCCGCTGGTATGGCCTGGCCGGACTCACCCTGGCCCTCTCTGCCCTGGTATTCCTGCTGGGGGCCATGGTCTTTAATGGCATCTCTGCCTTGCGCCAGGCCAGAGTCCTGTTGACCGTTCACTTTGACCCGGCCCAGGTCGATCCGGAAGGCAACCACGCCCCGGCCTCACTCGCCAAGGGCAACTATGATGCCCTGGTGCGACAGGCTCTCAAGAATCTCTTTCCGGATGTCACGGTCCGGGCCGATATACGGCGTCTCAAGGATCTGGTCAGTGTCGGGGCAGCTTTCAAACTTCAGGAGATGCTCCAGCAAGATCCCACCCTGCTGGGAAAAACCCTCGATATCTGGGTACCAGTCACCGACAAAGTGGACATGTGGCTCAAAAACAAGGTACCCCACAATCTCCCCGAAAGTGAGCGCCATATCAAAGACAAGGAAGTGGCCTGGATCGATTTTCTCGTGGCCCGGAGCCGTCTGCAAATCAAATTCAATGACCAGTTTTTCACCCACGGGGATTCCCGGGAACCGGAACTCGCCGGCATCCGGGGTGCCATTCAGGGGTCACTATTGACCATCCTGGTCACCTTCATCATCTCTTTTCCTCTGGGGGTGGCGACGGCTGTCTATCTCGAAGAGTTTGCCCGCAAGGGACGTTGGGCCGACTTTATCGAAGTCAACATCAACAATCTGGCCGCTGTCCCTTCAATCGTCTTTGGCCTGCTGGGGTTGGCTCTCTACCTCAACACCATGCATCTGCCCCGCTCCGTGCCCCTGGTGGGGGGATTGACCCTGGCCATGATGACCCTGCCGACGATGGTCATTGCCACCCGGTCGGCCTTGCGCAGTGTTCCCCAGCCACTGCGGGATGCGGCCCGTGCCCTGGGAGCCAGCCCGCTCCAGGTGGTCATGCATCATGTGCTGCCCCTGGCCCTGCCAGGCATGCTGACCGGTACCATCATCGCCATGGCCCAATCCCTGGGTGAAACCGCCCCGCTCCTGATGATCGGCATGGTGGCGTTTATCATGGAAGTACCCAACTCCGTCCTGGATCCTTCTGCCGTCATGCCGGTACAAATCTTTCTCTGGGCCGACAGTCCGGAACGGGGATTCCTGGAAAAAACCGCCGGAGCCACTCTGGTCCTGTTGTGTTTTCTGATCACCATGAATGCCCTGGCCGTCTATTTGCGCAACCGTTTCGAAAAAAGGTGGTAGGATTGAACCGTGACCGACATGATCGATTCATACAATCCGCAAAACAACACCATTCCGGCATCCCCGCTGAAAATGAAGACCGAAAATGTTGATGTCTTCTATGGGGAAAAGCAGGCCGTCAGCACGGTCAGCATGCCCATTTACGATTGCCAGGTGACGGCCCTGATCGGCCCCTCCGGCTGTGGAAAAAGCACGGTCTTGCGCTGCCTGAACCGCATGAACGACACCATCGAGGGGTGCCGCATCACGGGGTCCATCCTGATGGATGGCCAGGACATCTATGATCCCAAGGTGGATGTCGTGCAATTGCGCGCCCGGGTGGGCATGGTGTTTCAAAAACCCAATCCCTTTCCCAAATCCATTTTTGAAAATGTCGCCTATGGACCGCGCATTCATGGCATTTTCAGTCACCGGGATGAGTTGGAAGAAATTGTCCTGACCAGCCTGGAAAAAGCCGGACTCCTGGAAGAGGTCAGGGACCGCCTCAAGGAACCGGGTACCAGTCTCTCCGGCGGCCAGCAACAACGTCTCTGCATTGCCCGTGCCATCGCCGTCAATCCTGAAGTGGTGCTGATGGATGAACCCTGTTCGGCCCTGGATCCCATCGCTACGGCCCGCATCGAAGAACTGATCGACGAACTCAGTGCCAATTATGCCATCGTCATCGTCACCCACTCCATGCAGCAGGCCGCCCGGGTTTCGCATTATACCGGTTTTTTCCACATGGGCGAGCTGGTGGAGTTCGACCAGACGGAAACCATCTTCACCAATCCCGAACATGAACGCACCAAAGGTTATGTCACCGGTCGTTTTGGATAAAGCCATGAAAAAAATTACCGCCGAACAGCATACCCACCACTCCTTCGACGAGGATTTGCGGCGTCTGGACACCATGCTGCTGGAGATGTTCGATCAGGTCATCGCCCTGCTCCAGGATGCCATCAAGGCCATGACCGAGGTCGATCAGGAACTGGCCTCTGCCGTGGTCAAACGCGACCGGGCCATTGACGAACTCGAAATTCGCGTGGAAAACCAGGCCGTGCGCATACTGGCCTTGCGTGAACCCAAGGCCGTTGATCTGCGCTGGGTCATTGCCGCCCTGGAGTCATCCTCCGATCTCGAACGCATGGGCGACATGGCCAAAAACATTGCCAAACGGGTGGCCATCCTGGCCCACTTTGTCCCCATCGAAGGCATCGAGGGCATCGTGCCCATGGCCCGCCTGATTCTGGATTCCCTGGCCAAACTCCGCCAGGCCTGGGCCGAAAAAAACTCCACCCTGGCCCTCGAAACCTGGACCGGCGATGCCGATGTGGATACCCATTTTGACGTCACCTTTAAAAATCTCCTTTTTTCAATGATCTATACACCACAGAACATTACCCCCAGCACCCATCTGTTGTTCATCGCCAAAAATCTGGAAAGAATCGGCGATCATGTCACCAACATAGCCGAGGCCCTGTATTATCTTGAAACCGGTCGCAAACTTGACAGCGTCCGTCCCAAAACCGATGCCCACTACAGCACGCTCATTCCCCAAAACGCGACATTGCCCAACTCCCAAACCACGGCATCGCCCAACCCTGCTTCCAGTGAGCCACCTGCCAAATAAAGTCCGCCCGGATTGAACAATAATATTCTTGTCACCTGAAAACCTATCTCTTGAAATAATAAAGAAGATCATGGCATACCTGTTTACGGGGAGACCCCCGATCAAAACCAAGGAGATTGTATGAGTTTGTTATCGAAACACGTTTTTTTGGCTTCGACCTGTCTGGTTGCCACCCTGACACTTGCTTCAGAAGCGTTGGCCCGGGAACAGATTCGCATTGTCGGCTCTTCCACTGTTTTCCCGTTTTCCACCCGCGTGGCCGAACAGTTCGGCAAAACCACAAAATTCAAGACCCCTGTCGTTGAATCGACCGGTACGGGTGGTGGCATCAAGCTTTTTTGCGGCGGGGTTGGCGAGACGCATCCCGACATAGCCAATGCCTCGCGCCGGATCAAGGAGAGCGAGGTCAAAACCTGTGCCGGCAATGGCATCACCGCCATCACCGAAGTCAAAATCGGCTTTGACGGCATCGCCATCGCCAACAGCAAAAAGTCCCCCCGCATTAAACTGAACCTGCGGGACATTTTCCTGGCCCTGGCCAAAGAGGTTCCGGTCAACGGCAAACTGACCGCCAATCCCCACAAGACCTGGAAAGAGGTCAATCCGGAACTGCCTGCCACCCAGATTCGCGTCCTGGGACCGCCCCCCACCTCTGGGACCCGCGATGCTTTTGTCGAACTGGCCATGGAGGGAGGCTGTAAAACCTTTCCGGAAATCGCCGCCATCAAGGATGAAAAACAGTTCAAAGCCGTCTGTCAAACTCTGCGCGAAGATGGCGCTTATGTCGAAGCCGGTGAAAACGACAACCTGATCGTACAAAAACTCTCTGCCGACATCTCTTCCATAGGTGTTTTCGGCTACAGTTTTCTGGAACAAAACCTCGACAACATCCAGGGCAGTATCGTCGGCGGTCAGGAACCAACCCTGGAAAACATTTCCAGTGGCAAATACCCCATCTCCCGCTCCCTGTTCGTCTACATCAAGAACGCCCATGTCGGAACGGTGCCGGGCATCAAGGAATTCGTCGATGAATTCACAAGTGATCGGGCCTGGGGCGAAGAAGGCTATCTGACCGACAAGGGCCTGATTCCCCTCCCCGCCAGTGAAAGATCCAAATACCGGCAGGATGCCATCAGTATGAAAAAGCTGGAGATGAAATAACCGGTCATCCGTCACTGCATGACGGACCCTTCCGCAGCGGGAGCCTGCAACAGTCGGCATTCACTCCCAAATATATCATGCATGGCTCACCAGTCCCGGTCGCGATACGGATTGGTGAGCCTTTTGATGACCTGACCGGAGAAAAAATCCTGAAAAGCCGGCTGGCGCAAAAAATCCAAAAAATCAGCATGTTCCTCATATTCGTCCAATTCATCTTCAGCAGACCCTTCATCAGACAATTCATTGTTTTCATTATTATTTATTTTATCCTCAGACCCGTTTTCCCTGTTTTTTTCCGGATTTAGTTTATTTTCAGTTCGGTTTTCCGGTGGAACATGATCTGGCACCGTTGCCGCAAAGGTCGTCAATTCCTGTCGCACATTCAAGGATGCCGGATTGGTTGCCACAAGCTTCAACACGTTCTCAGCCGACTGGATGCCTCCCTGCCGGGCAGTTTCCAAAAACAATCTGGCTTTTTCCAAATTTTGTCGGGTCCCGATTCCTCCGGCCAGGAGCAGGCCGGTGAGATAGGCGGCTTCGGGACTGTTCCTGGCCGCAAAACGTCGCAACCAGCGATAGGCTGCAACAGGTCGAGTGGATTCCTCTGCACCGGAACCGATGCCCAGATGCAGTAAACTCAGACGAATCCCGGCTGCCGCCTCCAGGCGATAGGCTGCCACCTCCAGCCATTGTCTGGCCTTGACCGGGTTGGTCCGCACGCCATGTTTTCCCAGGCGATAGAGATCGCCCAGAATCAAGGCACAGGTTTTGGACCCGGCATCGGCACCTTTGCGCATGAAATGCATGGCCAGACCGGTATTGGGTCGGGATTGAATTCCTGCAAGGCGCAAGATGCCATGGAGGCAAAGACTCTCTTCATCGCCAAATCTGACACCCAGTCGGACCAATCTGGATACATTTTTCCAATCAACAGGTTTTTCGACTTGCGCCATTTCCAAATATGCCAGACGGAAAGCAGAAACACCATCCTTCATGTCAACAGCCTTGGTCAACCACTTTTTGGCTTCTCTGGTATCTTTCTCCACCCCCACAACGCCATCTGAATAAGCCCAACCAAGGATGGTTGCTGCTTGAGCATGGCCGGATTCAGCCGCTGTACGCAACCGAAACAAAGCATTCGCAGTTTCTTGCACAGTACCTTGTCCATACAAACTGAGTCCATCCGCCATAACATGCCCTGCTGGATACCCTTTCTCACGACTTTTATTGAACCAATAAAAAGCTCGCACAGGATTGGACGGCACCTTAAAATGGCCATGATAATATAAAGTTCCGATCTCTAATTCCAGATTGTCATAACTCGGCTTTTCCAACAGACACTGCAATGTCTTTTGCAAAACTATGTCATGATTCAAATGTTTGCCAGATATTCCCCGCCAATTTAATCTGGCTAATAATCGACATGAACTCAATGATCCTTTTTGTAATGCATATTCATACCACGCTTTAGCCTTGACCATATTTCTTGGTAAATCAAAACCTTGTAAATATTTTTTGCCTATTTTTTCAGCTGCGGCTGCATGACCATTTCTGGCAGCCTTTTCCATCCAGACTAAGCTTTTCCTTATATCAAAAGGCAATACATTATCTCCAGTATCATGCAGTCCCATAAAATATTGTGCATCCGCATCCTCTCCTTCAGCGGCTTGGCGAATGAGGCTCATACCTTGCTCCTTGTCTGTTGGCAAGGAATGTCCATAATAATATTCACTTCCCAGTATATATGCCGCACTTTCCTTGCCAACCAATAATGCCTGATTTTCCATTTGTTGTGATTTTTCAATATTTTGTTCAACTCCCCAACCCATTCGATACAGGATTGCCAAATGAATCATGCTGCGCCAGGACCCACGGGAAACAGCCTCCTGGATCCATGGCAATCCATCAGCAACCAGATCAGCATCCAAGATTGGCCGAATGTATGTAAATCCAAGATAATCCATGGCCATAAGATGTCCCTGTTGTGCCGCCTTGCGCAACCAATACCGACATGTACTCATATCTCCCCGGCCATCCAATTCCAGGTACAGAGATTTACCCAACTGATATTGTGCCTCCGCATTCCCAGACTCAGCCAAGCGCACTCCCTCCGTGAATAAAATGTATTGACCATTCATCTTCAAAAATTCACGCTGTTCTCCCAAGGCTGTATTAGCATGAAAAAAGAATGAGCAGATAAACAATTTAGCAATAATAGCACTATATATAATTGATAAATTCATTTATTAGCCTCCATTATATCATGGAAAACATTTCCGGGTTTTTAATATTGGTTTATTAAACAACCCGGAAATGAGTCTATGGATTTACCTGCGAGATACCTTTACTCACCCTCTTTTATTTTTGGGGACACAGGCGATCCTGGAGAGGTTGAAGGCGTCGAAGGTTTTGGACGCCATTTTGATTTTAGTTTGTTGAATTCGGTGTTCAGACACTCTAAATCTGTTCCTTGACCCTTTTTGCTGCATATTTCCAGAGCAGACCTGTTAAAAACCTGCTCCAGATAGTCATCCTTCTGGTCATCAGGAACCGTTGGAAGAGTATATACACCAAGAACCTCCGATGGTGTCACTTCTCCATTCGCAACTGCCTGATTGTTGGACCAAGCATTATTAACTGCTCCTTTGGTCATCTTTTTATAGACCTTGTTAACCCCACCCGCAGACAAGATCCCTAATACACCATACTTCAGCCCCTTTCTGATTACTTCCTTGGTTGCCTCTTTTCCCGTTGGAGAAGAGCCTGGAGTATTTTGTGCCAGGATCATTAGCCCGCCATTGTCGTGTGATTCAACCGACTGGCCTTCATTTTGTTGAATAGCAGTCTCACCCTGATCACCCGCATACCCGAACTTGTTGGAATCCTGGCCGGAGTTCTCATACGCATTCAGGTAGGCATTGGTTCCGTCAACATCATACGGATCATCGGCACGAGAAGCCATGATCCTGGCCAAGCCGGGATTTATGGACAACAACCCGTTCGATGCCGAATAAGAGGATGTGCCAAGTGGTGACTTGCTGGGCCTGAATTTGGCCACGGCATCCGGGGCTTGTTGCCCAGAATACAGGGTTTGTCCTGTCCTGGACTGATTGGAGTGACCAAGAAAGCCGTTCAACTCACCCAACGTTTTGTTGACAGATTTTCCTGTATCCCAGTATGAGGGATCATCTTTTCGTGCCGGAGCCTTCAACCCCAAGAAACTTCTGGAGAAGGTATGGGCATCATTCAGATTGCTCTCCATGCGGTTCAATGTCGTTGGATCTTTCTGTGACATGGCTGTCCCCAAATCCTGCCGCAGATACTCCATATGCTGGGGATCTCCGGTCATATGAGCCACCAAAAACTCCGGGGTTGGATTCAGTCCGGTAACACGTTGCACCTGTTGCCTCGCCCGGTTGGCTGCCAGATATTGATCGTATTCGGTTTTGGCCTCGGTGATTCCTTTCCTGCTCCCATTCAGAATGTTGGAAACCTGATTTTTGATGCCGTCGTCAAACTTGTACACTTTCCGTCTCCCTGGTTGCAACACATTTTACCCGGCAAGGGATGAAGACTTCAATCCACTACCGGAGGTCGGAGTGAAGCCACACTGAAACATCTTAAATATTACTGTCTGACAAAACAGACCCTTGCCTCGCATTTTATTTCACGAAGCTTCAGCAAATTCCTGCCCAGAAAACAAAAAACCCCACAGTTTCCCGAGGGGTTGAATCAAATACAAACAGACGGCACCTGCCAGACAACAAGAAACAGTTCCCGATAGTCGTGGCAAGGATACACCGGTTTTGAGCCCCCCATCAAGAAAAATAAATGATCGATTCCAAAATAATCAGCCCTTGATCACCGACAGGCTATGCCGGCACATCTTCGTATGCTATGCCTGTTTTTTTTGCAGATTTTGGTAGACGGAATAAGTGAAATGCCGGACAATCTGCAACCAGAGGCGATGTTTCCGCCTGGCTTGGCACCATCGCATCGGAGAGTGAAAACGTGCCATTGGAACCTCATCGCCCGCACGGCTCCTTGAAAACTGCAAGTCGGTAAATTACAATTTCCTTTCTGTAGGTTGGAACAGGGAGGAACAAGCGTTCTTGAATGCTCTCGCAACAAAAACCTGCTGGCACTGTCTGGTCGGCGCAACGCTGAAAATGCTGTTGGAACCCGTCGGCATCGATGTGCGTTCAGAAGTCCAGGTTGTCTCTCTCCCGCCCAAGGCAGACCTGATCCTGATCCAGCGCCATACAGGTGGGTGGACAGAAGAACAGCGTCTGTTCCTGGCTGACGGATTGCGGGATCTCGATGCAGACCATATTCTGATCGAAATGAAGGTCACCGAAAACCTGCATGAAGGTGTTCTGTCCCAGATCACGGTCTATGACACCTTGTACCTGAAAACCGCCGGTCTGGAGCGGCAGCAGTTGCGGAGCGTCATCATCAGTTCCACGACTCCTCATAAGGATTTTCTTGAGCAGTTTGCCTTTGAACCTGTTGGACCAAGAGGCGTTTATGAAAGCAAGCCACGATGGGGTGGTGCCGTTCGTCTGATTTTGCTGAACGAACTGGCGGATGAAGCCCGGAACGCTCCTTTAAAGTGTTTTTCCAGCCGCATGGAAGAGCGGAAAAAAGCGTTCGAGACAGTCAAACGTGCAGGGTTGTTCAGGCTCTCTGTTGCATTTGAACGAATCATGGTCGGCCTGTGGAGGTTGCTGATGAAAGGTGCATTGGACATTCCAGAAATAGAGGGTATCACCCCCGAGGACGTTGCCCAACTTGGGAAAGAATGGTTCGAATCGATGGTGGAGATGACACCTGATGAGGAACTTTTTTCTTTGCCAAAATTTGGGCATCACTTGGAGTTGAAGCTTCAGGAAGGCCGCCAGGAAGGTGGAGCCACCATTTTGCTCCAAATCCTCCATCACCGTTTTCCTGATTTGCCGACTTGGGTCGAGTCTAAAGTGTCTATCTCCGATCTCGACGCACTACGCATATGGACAGATCGAGCAATAGATGCATGCTCACTGCAGGACATTTTTGACGACAAGACGGATGGTGGAACGACATAAACGCGGGGCAACCGTGAACACTTTTGACTCGTCTGGCCAGATTCTGGGTATTTTTATAGAACCTCCTTACGGATTTTGATGAACTACAAGGGTGCAATACTGGACAATCCGTAACCAGATGCGCTATTTCCGCGTGGCTTGTGTCATCTGCCTGGACGGTGAGTACGTGCCATCGGAACCCTTGCTCTCGAACGGTTGCCGCTTGCGGTGCCATCCGTCTGATTCTTCTGAACGAACTGGTGGATGAATCCCAGAATGCTCCTTTAAAGTGTTTTTCAAGTCGGCATGAGGAGCGGGCAAAAGCATTCGCGACAGTCAAACGTGCAGGATTGTTCAGACTCTCTCCGGCGAAACGATGTAAACACAACGTATTGATCGGTTCGTTTTTTCTTCAACACTTGATCGCCGACAAACAACGCCGACACATTTGCGCCAAGGTAGCGTCGATCATGCGTTGGCGTCCGGGAGAGCGCAACAACTCCTCCAGGGGTGTCCGGGCCACATTGCCATAACTGAATCTTTGCATGAAATCATGGCAACAAACATACATATTGCCACCCACACCAAAATGAAGATTGCCATCCAGTCGTTTGTCAATACACCCCTTGACGCAGGACAATTCAATTTTATTATCAATGAAGGGACGCAACTCCCCGCCCCGATCCGACAGCGGAAACAGGGTGACCTGGTAGCCATAATGGGCAAACTCCGTCGCCAACTCCGCGTGACGTGCCCGGTGGTCGGCATCCTGCTGCCCCAGAACCATGAGAATGGCCGTCAGATTTTTCGGTTTTATATGCGATCCCAAACGGTGCAGATTGTCCCGCAATTTTTCCGCCTGTCCGGAGGAACCACCCGTCATCCGCCGATACATATCCGGCTCGACCGTCGGTACATCGATGAGAAAATAACTCGAAAAAAGCGGCAGATTGTCAAACAAATAATCAAGAATGGCCGGGGTCAGGTTGGTGCCGTTGGTAATGTTCCAGTAGCGCAAGCGCCTGGCCTTGATCTGCTCAAGACGCTCGATAAAATGAGGATCGATGGTGGGTTCGGCATAGGAAGAGTGGGTGATCAGATTGATTTTGACCGGCAGGGCCAAAACCTGGTCGAGAATATGGGTGTATGCATCCATGGCCATGATCCGGGAGGGAAAAGCATCCCAGTGACCATAGAAACAGTATTGACAACGGCGGTTACAAAAGTTGATGGTCTCGATCTGGACATTGATTTTGGCACTCAGGCCCAGATCCGCCGGGGCAGGAGCGGGGTTTTCCGAACTGATTTCCGGTTCTGACATGGCATGACTTTCATTTTTAGATTGTTGCTCTGATACCTATTGAAAGAGATGGCAAACCACAGTCCGCCCATCCGCAAGCGCGGCTGGTTTGGGAATCTCCTCTCTGCACCGGGACGTCACATCCGGGCATCTGGCCGCAAAACGACATCCAGGTCCCAAATTGACTGGAGAGGGAATTTCTCCCTGCACAAGGGGCCGGAGACGTTGTCGCTCAACTCCCGGATCGGGTACCGGATTGGCCGCCACCAACAAACGGGTATAGGGGTGCATCGGTTCAAAAAATATGCGATCCGCCGGGCCGCACTCCACAATGCCGCCCAGATACATGACGGCCATGCGGTCGGACACATGCCGCACCATGGAAAGATCGTGGGCAATGAACAGCATGGCCAAACCGAGGGAGGCTTTCAATTCATCCAACAGACGGACAATCTGGGCCTGCACGGAGACATCCAGGGCCGATACCGGTTCGTCACACACCAGAAAACGCGGCTCCACGGCCAGGGCACGGGCAATACCAAGGCGCTGGCGTTGGCCACCGGAAAACTCGTGTGGATACCGCGACAGATGATCTGGATGCAAACCCACCCGCTCCAGCCAGAATGCCACCCGCTCCCGCACGGCAGCCTCGCCCCGCACCAAACCCTGCAAGCGCAACCCCTCGCCAACCAGATCCAGGACCGTCATACGCGGATTCAGGGAAGAGAACGGGTCCTGGAAAATCATCTGCATGCGCCGACCCAGGCGTTGGAAATCCGCCGTCGTCAAACGGTCCGGCAATCTATTCCCTTCAAACAAAATCTCACCCGAGGTTTTCTCCAGCAGACCCACCACGACCCGGGCCAGGGTGGACTTGCCCGAACCGCTTTCGCCGACAAGACCCATCACTTCATGGGGTCGAATGGCCAGGGAAACCCGATCCACGGCATGCAGGATGCGTTGGCGTCCCAGACGAAACTGTTTGCTGACATGGTTGATTTCCAGGATCACGGTACATTATCCGCTGATTGCACAATTGAGGCTGGAGGATGAAGGCTGGGGAAATGACATATTCCCTGTTGATAACGACTTGTACGAGAGGCTACCCATTAACTTTCGGATAAAAAAAGTGGGGAAGAAAGATTTTATTGGGGCTCCGCCCCAAACCCCGCCAAGAGGAAGGGCACAGCCCTTCCTCCTGGACCTCCTTCCCAGTTTTTCATTCGTTTTTTTTGAAATTAACAAGTTATTAGTCAGCCTCTGAGTCCATGGATACGTGGTGCCACCGGATGGTACAACCAGCAACGTGCCGAATGCCCCTCGCCCACCTGAAACAGTCCGGGTCGATGTTCCCGGCAAAGACGCATCGCCTGCGGACAACGTGGATAAAATCCACACCCCGGCGGCGGATGCATCAGGTCAGGCGGGGTCCCCTCGATGGGTTGCGGCGGATGTTTGCAGGCCGGATCGGGATCGGGAATGGCCCGACGCAGGCCCACCGTATAGGGATGGGCCGCCCGAATAAAGATATCTGCCACCGGACCCTGCTCCACCACCTGCCCGGCATAGAGGACCGCCACCTGATCGGCCATGCGCGCCACAACACCCAGGTCATGGGTGA
The DNA here is from genome assembly GCA_015228935.1 of Magnetococcales bacterium. NCBI lineage: Bacteria > Pseudomonadati > Pseudomonadota > Magnetococcia > Magnetococcales > Magnetococcales bacterium. The sequence continues at coordinate 46,063 of JADGCO010000014.1, forward strand.
TCAACACCAGGGCCATCCCCCGGTCCCGTTGCAACGCGGCCAATAAATCCAGAATCTGGGCCTGAATGGTCACATCCAGGGCCGTGGTGGGTTCATCGGCAATCAACACCCGCGGCTGACAGGCCAGACTCATGGCAATCATGGCCCGTTGCAACATGCCGCCGGAAAATTCGAAGGGATATTGGCGCAGACGCCGGTCAACCTCGCCGATCCCGGTCATGGCCAGGAGTTCCGCAGCCCGTTGCCAGGCAGCCCGCCGACTCATCCGCAAGTGAACCTGCAAGGGTTCGGCAATCTGCCAGCCAATCGGCATGGTGGGATTGAGGGCGCTCATGGGATCCTGAAAAATCATGGCCATCTCGACACCCCGCAAGCGCCGCCGGGCATCGGGCGACAGACGCAGAATATCACGACCATCCAGTTCCAGGGCATGAGCCACAACCCGCCCCGGTGGCTGCGGAATCAAACCCATGACCGCCAGCATGGAGGCCGATTTGCCACAACCCGACTCCCCCACAACCGCCAGCGTCGTCCCCGCCGCAACCTGCAAATCAACCCCCCGCACCGCATGAACCACTCCGCCCCGCAAGGCAAACCCCACCTCCAGGCCGGTGATTTTCAAGAGCGGGGTCATGACTGCCGCTCGCTGCGGGTATCCAGGGCATCCCGCAAACCGTCCCCAAACAGGTTGAAGGCCAGGACCGTCATGCTGATGAACATGGCCGGAAACAGCAATTCATGGGGATGGTTGAGCATGGTTTTCACCCCCTGCTGACAAAGAGAACCCCAGGACGGGGTCGGCGGCACCACCCCCATACCGATGAACGACAAAAACGCCTCAGTAAAGATGGCGGAAGGCACGGCAAAGGTCAGCGTCACCAGGATCACCCCCAGGACATTGGGCAACAGGTGATGCAGGAGAATATATCCCCGCCCGCCACCCAGCAGACGGGCCGCCTGGACAAACCCCTGTTCCCGGATCTGCATCACCTGCCCCCGGACCAGGCGGGCCGCGCCGGGCCATCCCAGTAAAATCATGGCCACCAACAAAGGCAGAATGCCACTCTCACCGGATTCGATGCCGAAGGCGATGCGCAATAAAATCATGAAAAGCAAAAACGGCAGGGCAACGACAAAATCGGCAATCCGCATCAGCCATTCATCGAGCCATCCCCCGGCATAACCGGCAATCCCGCCATACAGCGCCCCCAGAAAAATACTGCACAAGGGGGCAAAAATGCCGATAAACAGGGAGGTCTGGGCACCACGCATGAGACGGGCCAGCAGGTCCCGCCCCAGATAATCCTGACCCAAAGGGTGAAACGGAAGGGTCATCTGCACCCCGACCTGGACATCCGGCTGGATACGGATGGCCTGGGGCAGGGTGATGGCCGTCACCGGACGCACGACCAACGTGGCAAACCGGGTCGCCCCATCCACCCCATCGGTGGCCACCACCGAATAGTGATAGGTCACCGGTTCAAGGCGCAAACGGTCGGCAAATCCAACCCGATTGCCGGTCGAAATTTCACCGAGTGGCGTTCCCAGATCCGTCGCATCACTTGGTGGAAACGAATTGCGATAAATCAAGTACCCCGAACTGCCCGGAACCGGCGTCCAGGTCAACCGGACCTCCTGGGTGGTCGGCGGAGCGGCGAGTGCCAGATTTTGTGGGGCAGCCAGATCGTTGGCCGGCTGATTGCCCCGCTCCGGATGTCCGGCGATCACCTCCCCGAACCACAAGGATTCCAAAGGGGGGATCACCAGGGCACTCTCCGGCCAGCCGGGCGAGCGGGAAATGCGATCCAGATCCTGCAAGTCGGGATCCATGCGCCACAGCCAGGGACCCGCCACGGTAAACAGAAGCAATCCGATGATGATCCACAGGGAGACCGTGGCCTGGCGATTGGCCCGCAAGTGGTGCCAGACATCCCCCCAGAAAGAACGGGAGGGACGGGCCAGAACCGGTACGACAGAACGCACCGGTTCCGGTTGAAAATCGCCTGCTCCAGGGCTGAATGCTGGGATATTCGACATGACGCTCAACCCGGGCGAATACGCGGATCGACCCAACCGTAGAGAATATCCACGGCAATGACCATGGCCACCAGGAATGCCCCATAAAAAACCGTGGTGCCCATGATGACCGTATAATCCAACTGCTGGACAGCCTGCACAAAATAGCGACCCAGACCGGGAATGGCAAAGACCAGTTCGACGACAAAACCGCCCGTGGTGATCGTAGCAACGGCCGGTCCCAGGACCGTGACCATGGGCAGGATGGCATTGCGCAGGTGATGCCGCAAAAAAATCCGGCTGTCACTCAACCCTTTGGCCCGTGCCGTGCGCAAAAAATCGGCTCCTCGGGTCTCCAGCATGGAGGAACGCAACAAACGGGTCAGATAAGCCATGGTTCCCAGACCCAGGACCAGGGCCGGAACCACGACATGTTGCGGCGTCCCCCAGCCGGCCACGGGAAAAATGGTACTCCCGAACCATTGATTGATCCGGATCAGCAACAGTTGTCCCCAGGCCGCAAAGACAAAACCTGGCACCGAAATGCCGAGGATCACCAGAAACATGATGATCCAATCGGGCAGGCGGTTGTGATAACGTGCGGTGATCCCCCCCCAGAGAAGCGCCCCGGCCACGGCAAAGACCAGAGCCACCACCCCCAGAATGGCCGACACGGGAAAATGTTCCCGGATGATGTCGTTGACCCGGCGATTTTTCTGGGTAAAAGAGATGCCAAAGTCCCCGCGCAGCATGTTGCCCAGATAGAGGACATATTGCCGATACAAGGGCTGGTCAAGGCCATACTGCCGGGCAAGATTGGCGCGGATGGCCGGGGAGACCACCTTGTCATTCAGCAGGGGATCACCCGGAACGGCATGCATGGCCGCAAACGTGGCCGTGGCAATGAACCAGATGGTCACCAATCCCGATACGATCCGGCGACCGATGAAACGCACCATGCGAACACCAGAAATCCCGTTCAATTCAAACCAAAGGACCCAACATTCCCTGACCACCACCCAGGACCAGCCTGGAGGCTGGAGTCTGAAGGCAGGATTGACAGCATGCCATTGGCACAACCGCAACGTCCAGGTTCCCCATGAACCCACATCGGCCAGCCGGAGACCGGCCAGCACCATGCCACCGGAATTTTCTGTGAACCCTCACCAGTCCGTTGGATACCCACTCTCCCCGGACCATCGGCAATGCCAGATTGAGATTATTGGCGGATGACACGCCTTGTTGCCACGGTGATCCTATAATAAATATTGGCAACTGGCATGATTGGTGACATGATTCGGCAAACAAACTCTGACCAGGGAAATCCAACCCCCATGCACACAGCTTCCCGCTCTCAAAATGCCCTCGGTGATTTATGGGGAGGCATGGCCGCCATGCTTGTGGCCTTGCCGTCGGCCATTGCCTACGGGGTGGCCGCCTATGCCGATCTGGGACGGGATTATGTGGCCTTTGGTGCCATGAGCGGACTGCTCGGCACGGTGATTCTGGGTTTGATCGCCCCCGGTCTGGGAGGTGCGCCCCGTCTGATCACTGCCCCCTGTGCCCCGGCGGCAGCGGTCCTGGCCGCCCTGACAACCCGCCTCCTGGCCGGCGAAATCGCCATTGCCGGCCCCTTTCCACCCGAACGGGTCCTCCTGTTGATCACCATGGTCGGGCTTTTGGCGGCCATTCTGCAATTTTTGTTTGGAGCCATGGGCGGCGGACGCATCATCAAATACATCCCCTTTCCCGTTGTGTCGGGATATTTGAGCGGCGTGGGCATCATCATCTTCTTGAGTCAGATTCCCAAGCTGATGGGCTTTCCCAAAGGGACCGACCCCTGGCTGGGAATCCTCGATCCCAACCTGTGGCAATGGACCGGTATTCTGGTGGGCCTGGTCACCATCCTGGGCATGGCCCTGGGACCCCGTTTGACCAGGGCACTTCCCGCCCCCATTCTCGGGCTTATGGCCGGAATGCTCGCCTATTTTGCACTGGCTCTGTTCAATCCCGCCTTGCGCCAATTGGCAGGCAACACCCTGTTGATCGGTCCCATCAATTTCGAAATCGGCACCATGCAGTCCGGTCTTCAGAGTCGTTGGGCTGCCATCGGCCATTTTCAGTTTGCCGATATCGCGGCTCTGCTGATCCCGGCTCTGACCCTGGCGGTTCTTCTCTCCATCGACACCCTCAAGACCTGCGTCGTGGTCGATGCCATGACCCGCTCCCGTCACCAATCCAACCGGGAACTCGTGGCCCAGGGCATTGGCAACCTGGTCACCAATCTCCTGGGTGGCATGCCCGGGGCCGGCACCATGGGAGCCACCCTCGTCAACATCAACAGCGGCGGTCGCACCCGTCTCTCCGGCATCCTTGAAGGGGCGTTTTCGCTGGCCGTACTCCTGCTCTTCAGTACCCTGATCGGCTGGGTTCCTGTCCCGGCCCTGGCCGGCATTCTGATGGTCGTGGCCTTCAAAATGTTCGACTGGCGCAGTTTCCAGCTTCTGCGCCAACGCTCCACCCTGCTCGACTTTTTCGTCATTGCTGCCGTCATCGTGGTGGCCGTGCGCTTCAACCTCATTGCCGCCTCCGGTGCCGGTGTCGCCCTGGCCATCATTCTGTTTTTGCGCGAACAGGTCAAGAGTTCCGTGGTCCGCCGCCGTCTCACCGGATTGCAAATCTCCTCCAAACGCAACCGGCTCCCGGAAGAGAAAGAAATCCTCTCCAGCCACGGACACTCCATCACCCTTTGCGAACTCCAGGGAAACCTGTTCTTCGGGACCACGGATCAGCTCTACACCCGTCTGGAACCGGACCTGACCCATTGCGACTGTCTCATCCTGGATCTGCGCAACGTCCGCTCCGTCGATTTTACCGCCATCCACATGCTGGAACACATTCAGGGCATGTTGCAGGAACGCGGTGCCACCCTGGTATTCAGTGATCTGCCCGGCAGTTCCCATACAGGTCGCGACCTGGCCACCTATTTTGCCCAGACGGGATTGGTCAGTTCCTCCGGAAATCTGAAAATTTTCTCCACCCTGGATCAGGCCCTGGAGTGGGCGGAAGACAGGCTCATCAACAAGCAAATCCAGACCCTTCCGGAAGAGCAAACCCGTCCTCTCAAATTGAGAGAGATCGACCTGATGCAAGGCTTCAAGGATGAAGGCGATCTCCTGGAACTTCTGAAACAAACCGTCATCGAGCGTTCTTATGCCCCTGGAGAGACCATTTTTCGTCGGGGGGATGCGGGTGATGAAATCTGTCTCATCCGGCAGGGAACGGTACGCATTCTCATCACCCTGGAAGACAACAAGAGCCTGACCCTGGCCTTCTTCGGACGAGGCAATTTCTTTGGTGACATGGCTTTTCTGGATCGGGGCAAACGGTCTACCGATGCCGTGGCCGAAACCGCCTGTGATATATTTCTCATCTCCCGCCAGCACTTCGACAATCTGGTTCTCAAATATCCGATTCTTGGCCAAAAAGTGTTTGCCCGTCTGGCGCGTGCCCTGGCCATTCGTCTGCGCTATACGAATGCCGAACTTCTGGCCCTGCGGGAAGGTTGACAGCGGAACCCATCAATCCGTCATTTCAGTCCAATATTGGATTTCCAGGGCCATGGCTTTGCCGGGCCGGGCACCCAGAGCGATAAGCCCACTGGTTTCCAGGCGGTGTTTGTTATTGTTGACAAAAATGATGTTGCGGTCTTTTCCCAACAGATAGGTGCCATTCCGGCTCCTGTCTGCCAAATAGAAATGTCCCTGATCGAGAATGATGGTTGCATGGTGCTTGGAGACCAGGACCTCTGGTATCACCAGATCCCGATCCGCCTGACGGCCAATGGTGAGCTGAGGCCGTGGTGCCCCCACACCGTAACGACGTGCCCTGTATTGGACAATCAAGGTATATTGTCGATCCATGGAACTCTTCCCTGTCGGCGTCCCTCTTTCCCGCGCCGTATGATATTCTATTGTGATCAGTATCCATGATTCCAAAGTCGATGGCTCCGGAACCCATGCAACAAAGACTCCATTGTTGAACAGACACCTGGACAAATCCGAATGGCTGCCGGCAAGGCTGGGCCTGATTCGGCGATATTGGACCGGTATGCCACCCAATCTCCATGGTATTGTCTGGATTCTGCTCTCCGGGGCCACTTTTTCCGTGGTGGGTGCCCTGGTCAAGGTGATTGGTCGGGATTTGCATCCGTTGCAAATCGTCTTTTTTCGCTGCCTCTTTGGCTTATGCTGGCTTGCCCCGTTCATATGGCGGCAGGGCGGGGAGATTTTGCGTTCGAGCCACCAGGGCATGCATCTGATCCGCGCCCTGGTGGGGACCTGCGCCATGATCGCCACTTTTTATGCCTATGCGGTCCTGCCCTTGGCGGATGTCACCGCTCTTTCATTTACCACGCCGTTGTTCATGATACCCCTGGCGCTGCTCTTTCTGGGCGAACCCCATGATCCCCGGCGCTGGCTGGCCACCCTGATCGGCTTTGGCGGCATCCTGGTCATGGTGCGCCCGGGTGTCCATGGTTTCGATCCGCTGATTTTGATTGGCGTGATCAGCCCATTTTTGATTGCCATCGTCACCACCGTCATCAAAAAAATGACGGCCACGGAAAAAACCATGACCATCCTGGGCCGTTATGCTGTCGCCTCCACCCTCCTCTCTTTGCCACCGGCCTGGATCTTCTGGCAATGGCCTGAGCCGCGAATTTTGTGGCTGTTGCTCCTGATGAGTGGCATTGCCACCGTGGCGCAGTCGGCCCTGGTGCAGGCCTACGCCCTGGGTGAGGCCACCATTGTCGCCCCTTTCGACTATGCGCGGATTTTGATCGCCGGTTTGATCGGTTACTGGTATTTTCATGAGGTACCCGATTTGCAAACCATATTGGGTGGTCTCATCATCATCGTGAGCAACCTTTGGATGATCCGATACACGACCCGGAAAAAAAATTCCGACCAAAACATTGCCATTTTGCCCAAAAATGGCCCATCCTAGGGGGAGGTTTTTCTGCCCCATGCCGGATTTTCCCACATCCTCTCCCCTCTGCGGATTTGATCTCGACCGATGAAACTGGAAATTCTCTCTGCCCAACCCACAGGCCCCAAGCGTCCTTTCAACCTGCTTTTTGTGCATGGCATGTGTGTGGGGGCATGGGTTTGGTCGCCGCATTTTCTGCCCTGTTTTGCGGATTGGGGATATGCCGCCCATGCCCTCAGCCTGCGGGGTCATGGCCGCAGTCCCGGGGCGGAGCGGATTGGCTGGTATTGCCTGGCGGATTATGCCAGTGACATTGAAACCGCCCTGCGGGAATTGGACGGACCGACCATACTGGTGGGACACTCGCTGGGGGGGGCCGTGGTTCAGGAATACATGCGCCGCTCCGGGGGCAAGGCCGCCGGGATGGTTTTGATGGCTTCGGTTCCCCCTTATGGGTTGACCCCGGCGGTGTGGCGCATGTTTTTTGAAAATCCGGCCTTGTGGTGGGAACTGGCCGTGTTGATGTTTGCCGGAGCGCGTCGGGTTCACCAACGCACCGTGCGTGAGGGGCTTTTTTCCCCCGGCTTTCCGGATCAGGATTTTCGTCACTTCGTCCAGGAAGCGGGCAACGAATCCTGGGTGGTGGGGATGGAACTCATGGGTTGGCGGCCTTTTGCTCCCCTGCCCAATTCACTGCCCCATGTCCTGGTCATAGGCGCGGCCAATGACCGGTTCGTTCCCGTCTCCGAAGTGCATCTGAGTGCCGCATGGTACGGAACGCAAGCCGTCATTCTGCCCGATACCGCCCACGCCATCATGCTGGAACCCCGCTGGCAACACGCCGCCAATGCCATTCATGGCTGGCTGGAAAAATTGGAAAAGTAGCTTTTCTCCACTCTCCCATGTTTGTCGCCTGGTTTATTTCATTTGCGGAAGTTTTATTTCATCATCCAAATCCCGAATATCGGGAGGAGTTCTTGTCGGATGTTCCTTGATTTCCCTTCCGTCAGGAGTTGTCCTGGGCTTTCCACTTCCTGTCCAGGTACCATCTGGAGCCTGTACCGGTTTTCCTCCAACCCAGGTTCCATCTGGAGCCAGTTCTGGTTTACCCTCCCCGATCCAAGTTCCATCTGGAGCTTGCTGCGGTGTCCCTCCGACCCAGGTTCCGTCCGGAGCCCGTTGTGGTGTACCCACAACCCACTTTGGACGCTTTTTTTTCCGTTCCTTCTTCCTGGCTTCTTCTTCTTCAAGTTGCCTGGTCCGGCTCAGTTCCTTCTGAGTTTTAACCTGTTTACCGGTTTCCACCACAAATTCTGCCAAGGCCCCGACGGCTTTCCAGAGTTCAAGATTTTTGGGACCGGTGACGGTCGTCACCTGTCCATCGACAAAATATCCTTCATAGGTTCTTCCGTTGACAAATTTGAAGACCCCAATGCCCGTCAGTTTACCTTTAACCACATCTCCCGCATAAATATTTCCATTGGAAAATTTGTAGATCCCTTTGCCTGTCATTTGATTGTCTACAAAATCTCCTTCATAGACATCTTTATTGGCAAACTTGTAGATTCCTTTCCCTGCCATCGTATCGTCAATAAAATCCCCTTCGTAGACATCTTTATTGATAAATTTAAAAATTCCCTTGCCATGCAATCTGCCGTCAACGATTTCCCCTTCATAAACATTCCCATTTTCAAACTCGTAAATCCCTTTTCCATTTATTCTGCTGCTGGCTGACACTTCTTCCTTGATTTTTCCATTGGCGGGTTTGAACAATCCTTTTCCGTACATGCATTGGATGCGACCCGTCTGTTTTTTTGCTTTGCGATCACCAAAATCCACCGCGCTGTTTATTTCAGAAACATGTTTTGAAATAATTGTATAATTCAGGCATTCCTGATTGGCCATGGAAACGAATTCGATATTCAATTTTTCATTTGGCAGCCGAGCCGGGACGACGGCTGTGATCTCCCACATGTTTTGTCCAATTAACCGCATTCCTGGGGAGATTGTGGCACACCCTGCTGACAAAGACAGACAAGATCCCAGGGCAACCATCCCGATCAATTTGCATGCCTGATGATTGGTCATACCTACTCACTCCTGTTCTTGCGTTCGCGATTCAATCTTTCCCGGATATCCTTTTTCAGTACTTGACATACAAAGGGATATCCTTTCCATGCTTCTTGAACCAGTCGGTAAAGTCATCCATTTTTCCAGAGTTGCTCAAGACTCTGATCCAATTGACTATAAAATCTTCGAAAAAAAACACTATATTGGCAAAAATAATAATCAAATATGTTTATTCTAACTTTGCATAATATCATAACACCCTAACGATGCCTGTATTTACAAAATATGCTACAGGAATAAACACAAAAACATACATCAAGCATATAATTATAAACCCGCAAAAATTACATATAACTCTCATAAAAATCCGCCTTTTCATACAATAAAATAATACATAAGCACCGAAAAATAAAGATGATACTGAAATAAATTGGCAACTAAAATTTGAACTTTTACAAATATCAAATTTACCTCTGCTGATATCATCTCCAAAATAATAATACATGAGATATATTTCTAACAATACTATCAAACACATCGCAAAAATATCTAAAAAAATTATAAAATATTTTAATAATTTTGCACCATTAAATTTATTCGGCTTACACATCATGCCATGCCTTTCATATAAAACATGGACCAATCCAAGAGGCCTACATTCTTAAATTTATTACTTTCTATCCATGTTATACTTGACATACAAAGCAAAATCCTAACCATGCTTCTTAAATTAATCAACAAAGTCGTCCATTTTGTCTGTTAGATCAATGCACCCTGCTGAACCGGGAGTCCACCCTTAATGCGTCGTAAACCAATAAAGATAATGAATATTCACCCTGTTAAAAGCATACCAATAACATCTTAAAATGACATCTCACCAATATAATAAGACATCGGCGACACCACGTAATGTACAATGATAAAAAATAATATAACACCACAAATCACACATAGATGCCGATATTTTATCTTCCTTGATATACATGTATATATCACCGCACCTGAAATTATTGCATTTACTGTAGAATAAAACTGACAAATATAATGTTTATTACTGCAAAAATCATATTTTCCTTCGGTTGCATTTAATATATCAGGCCTTAAATATGCTATATAGACACTATAAATAAATATTAAAAATATCAAAATAATAACCAGCAATGAAATTCGATCCGTAATAATCAATATATACCAAGCCACTGATTTTAATAATTTCATTAATTTTAAAGAATAATATCCATAATTAACCTTCATGATAAAATATCCTTCACAAACTTTAACCATCTATCAAACAAGTCTCTTGAACATCTTCCAATAATGAATTTATCCAAGAGACTTGTGAAGTCTACATGATCTTCGATTTACATTCAGTACCTGACGAACAAAGGAACATCTTGACCGTGCTTTTTGAACCAGTCGGCAAAGTCATCCATCTCTCCTATCAGATCAATACATCCTACCGAACCAGGAGTCCACCCTTCATAAATCAGAAACTACAAACGATTATTAATATTTAATAGCTAGAAAATCTAATGAATTTTACTTAATAACTCAGCTATTGGCCTAATAAAATAGTAGTAAATAATTAAATAAATAGTAAATCCACATATTATACAAGGAATTCTAATTAAAATTTGTCTTTTTAGACAACCAAACAGCGTGATACCGATAAAAAACAATGTCGAAACCACCATAAATACACAAGGATAATTATTATAAACACAAAGATCAAATTTTAAATAATAATGACCAAATCCAAATTTATAGGTAAAATCTATTGAGAATAATAAAACAAACCATATCAAAAGAAAGTCAAGCATCACTAAAACAGATCTTGAGAAATATTTTAATAATTTAATATTGCTTATCGATATAAACATTTCATATAACATATCATTATCTTTCAAAAAAGTCTCTTGAATATCTTCTGAAAAAGAATTTATTCAAGAGACTTATAAAATCCTACGTGATCTTCGGTTTACATTCAGTACCTGACAAACAAAGGAACATCTTGACCGTGCTTTTTGAACCAATCAGCAAAGTCATCCATTTGGTCCGTCAGATCGATACAACCGGCTGACCCTGGAGTGCTTCCCCCATGAATCGTAAATCCCGAACGATTATAGGTTTCCACACCTGGTGCAGGTTTCAACCAAACACGACGACGACCCCAGGGTCCGGTACCTCCCGGCCAAGTCCCTTTATCGATCAATGACAAAGCTTTCTGGGTTAATGAAAGATCGTCATACGATTGATAATTCTCCTGATTAACATTCCATTTACCCTCTGGAATTGGTCCAGCCCCCGGTTGATTCTGATACATCGGATTTTGAAACTCTCCTGCCCCTGAAACTCCTTTCCAGGACTTGACTTTCTTACCATCTTCCCAATGAGCAAGTTCATTTCCGTTATACGTCATAAAACTCCTGAGACCTGGCTCAGGTGGAACAATAGTATGTTCCAAGATCCGATCTCCATCATCCACCACATAAGTCGGTTGGATCGACCCAGAAGCATTTGACATCCAGGCTGGATTGGCCCCTCCTGTGTCACTATCAATTTCTTGAGGAGGCAGTGTCGGCGTTGGCTGCTGCTGGGTCTGTGACATCCTGGCAGCCTGTTGTGGTCTGGATTGGGTCTGGGTGTTGTTTTGATTCCCTTGCCCGCCCAGAAACTGGCCCAACTCGTTGAAGGTTTTCCAGGCCGACTTGTGCAGATACATGCTGTCTGGATCAGACTGGCGGGAAGGCGCATCCATACCGAAATACTTTCGGTAAAAATCATGCGTATCCTCCAGATTTTTCGTGATACGACGCAAGGTGGTCGAGTCGCGTTGCCGCATGGTCAGATCAATATCATCCCCAAGATATTCCATATGCACCGGATCTCCGGTTGCATGCACCACCAAACTTTCATTGGCGGGATTCAGACCGGTCAGCCATCGCAAGCGTTGGCGTGTCTCATTGGCAGCCAGATATTGGTCATATTCCGTGTTGGCATTGTTCATCTTGTTGCTGCCGGTTTCCAGAATTTGATAGACCCGGTTCCTATGCTCATCTTCGTCGAAACCCATCTTCTTCTCCAAGTTATCATGGTCGATCCAGGTCCGCAAGCCAAATGCAGCATGCTGCAAGGCATTGCAGAAGACATGGCGGGGCCAAAGCCCCGCCATGGATTGTTACACTGACAGGCGTTGCCAGTTACAGACGTTGGCGGATTTCGGCCACCATTTGCGGCTTGATTTTGCTTTCCCAATTGCTGAGCAGGGCCTGTCGGTCTTCCGGGGGAGGTTGTGGTTGCCCCCGGTTGGGCATACCGGCATCTGGATTGTTGCCCGGTCCCTCTCTGTCTGGTGCTGGTTTGCGACCCATGGCACGATCCAGACGCCCGGAACGTGCCATTTCTCCCAGTTGGTTATAATCCTCCTGCACCTGTTTGGGATCGAAGCGTTGCAGGCGGGCCATGTGGGTACCGGCGATATCCAACGCCTTGTAGAAGGCCATTTCCCGTTGTTGATCGGTGAATCTGGCCACACCGACCGACTCGGCCAGGGAGATCAGTTCTCCCATGATTTCCATGCCACCCTGCATGGCAATTTCGCCCGGAATGTGCATGCCGCTCCCATTGACCACAAACTTTTCGTTCAAAAGCTGCTCTATTGGCCAAAATGATGATCAAGGCCTTAAAAAAAGAGCTATCGGCATAATTAGACAAGCATAGATTAATACAAACAAGACAAAACCACAAATTATACATGGAATGCGAATTATGATTTTTTTTGTTAAACAAATATACACAATAAATCCACAAACAATCAAAGACGATATCGCGATAAATTGACAAATATATTCGCGGTTATCACATAAATCAAATTTACCTCTATTCTTGTCTTCGTAAAAAAATGTCAAATATACTCCAACAGCATTTATAATGGTAAATAACATGATTGACCATGACAAAACAAGATCAGTCAAAACAATAATTGACCGAGATAAATTATCAATAAATCCCGATTTTCTTTTTGATTGATTATTTACATTGAATACCATCTCTCCACCCATCTAAAAAGTCTGTAAAATTTATATACAAAACCATTTCATCCGTAACATAAAAATTCAACTTCCACAATAAAAAAATCAGGTCCCTGGATATTAATTGAAAAAAGTAAACCAACCCAAGGGACCTGCATGATTTCACCGGTTACTTTCTATTTTTTCCATATTTGACATACAAAGGAACATCCTGACCATGCTTCATAAACCAATCAGCAAAGTCATCCATTTTGTCTGTCAAATCAATGCACCCTGCTGAACCAGGAGTCCACCCCCCATGAATCGTAAACCCGGAACGATTATAGGTCTCCACTCCTGGCGCAGGTTTCAACCAAACACGATGATCACCCCATGATACTGTTCCCCCTGGCCATTTTCCTATATTTTTCTTGAGGATTTTATCAACTTTTAAAGCTCTAAGCCCTCCTCCAATCCACGACGTAGCTTGCTCTGACATGGTAAGATCATTAAACTTCTGGTGATTTTTTTGTTTGACATCCCACTTACCCTCAGGTATTGGGCCCATCGCTGCCATGTCTTGATATTTTGCATCTTGAAACTCATCTTTTCCCGACACACCCGCCCAGCTTTTGACCTTCTTGCCATCCACAAAATGCGCAAGTTCATCCCCATTGAAGGCCAGCCAACTTTTGACTCCTGGCTCTGGTGGCTCTGCAACACCAGGAAACACAGATACCACTCGGGTCGTTTTGGGTACGGACATCATCTGGCTCAATGATTGACCAACATTTCGTACAGACTCCTTCACCTGGTTGACAATCCGATTGCCTGCTTCCGTCATGTAAGCTGCATGCATCGCCCCGGGCACTCTGGACAACCCAGTTGATCCACCCCCTCCTGTACTGTACTCCTGAGGAGGCAGTGTCGGCATCGGCTGCTGTTGGGTCTGGGTCATCATGGCAGCCTGTTGCGGCCAGGATTGGGTCTGGGTGTTGTTTTGATTCCCTTGCCCGCCCAGAAACTGGCCCAACTCATTGAAGGTTTTCCAGGCTGACTTGTGAAGATACATGCTGTCCGGATCAGACTGGCGGGAAGGCGCATCCATACCGAAATACTTTCGGTAAAAATCATGCGTATCCTCCAGATTTTTCGTGATACGACGCAAGGTGGTCGAGTCGCGTTGCCGCATGGTCAGATCAATATCATCCCCAAGATATTCCATATGCACCGGATCTCCGGTTGCATGCACCACCAAACTTTCATTGGCGGGATTCAGACCGGTCAGCCATCGCAAGCGTTGGCGTGTCTCATTGGCAGCCAGATATTGGTCATATTCCGTGTTGGCATTGTTCATCTTGTTGCTGCCGGTTTCCAGAATTTGATAGACCCGGTTCCTATGCTCATCTTCGTCGAAACCCATCTTCTTCTCCAAGTTATCATGGTCGATCCAGGTCCGCAAGCCAAATGCAGCATGCTGCAAGGCATTGCAGAAGACATGGCGGGGCCAAAGCCCCGCCATGGATTGTTACACTGACAGGCGTTGCCAGTTACAGACGTTGGCGGATTTCGGCCACCATTTGCGGCTTGATTTTGCTTTCCCAATTGCTGAGCAGGGCCTGTCGGTCTTCCGGGGGAGGTTGTGGTTGCCCCCGGTTGGGCATACCGGCATCTGGATTGTTGCCCGGTCCCTCTCTGTCTGGTGCTGGTTTGCGACCCATGGCACGATCCAGACGCCCGGAACGTGCCATTTCTCCCAGTTGGTTATAATCCTCCTGCACCTGTTTGGGATCGAAGCGTTGCAGGCGGGCCATGTGGGTACCGGCGATATCCAACGCCTTGTAGAAGGCCATCTCTCGTTGTTGATCGGTGAATCTGGCCACACCGACCGACTCGGCCAGGGAGATCAGTTCTCCCATGATTTCCATGCCACCCTGCATGGCAATTTCGCCCGGAATGTGCATGCCACGCGACCTGGCATCCGAGAGGATGCGTTCCACGAGCATGTAGGTGGACTCGGCCACGACCTGAATCGGATCTTCATTGCGCATGCGTTCCAGAATCGCGGCAACAACTTGCGGGTTGCTCAGGATTCTGATCCCATTGACCACAAACTTTTCGTACAAAAGCTGTTCTTCCTCGGTGGGTGCTTCATGGTCGTCCATATCCGCCGAAGAATCCAGGCCGGAAGGTGTGGACATTCCAGACGCAAAACCTCCTGTCCTATTGGCCGGTTGCATGTTTGGGGTGGAGAGACCCTGTCCACCCATATTGGACATGCCTGGTGTCAACCCATCTTCGCAGCTTTTCCCATTTTTCGAGCTGCTTTTGAGATGATTTCAAGCAAAAACGGTCGTTTCATGAAAAGTGTATATAATAAAATCAAGTAGTTGAAAAATTCCTGGCGGTCAAAACTCGGTTTGTAGTGCCATAATCGTAAACAATCACTTGACAACGATGTGGTTTCAGCTATTTTGACCGTATGTACATTCGACGCACGACCATCAAGAGCCGCCAGCAAATGGTTCAATAAATGTAGTTGGTTTTTTTTTTATACTTGCCAGCCATT